>JBDIWM010000007.1:0-27727 GCA_039638595.1 Atribacterota bacterium | reverse complement strand
GTAAGCCATATTTCTCCCGCAAAATGGTATAGAGTGACCCTTTTTCGAGGTCCTCCTTTAAAAGGTCCGGACACAGATACACAGGAATGAGAGTCCGCTCGATGAGGATGGGTTCATCGTTGGCCATCCTCACCCGCACGAGTTTATTGACCCGGTGGTCGGAAGGAGGGAGACGGAGGAGTTCCACCAGTTCCTCATCCGCCTCAATGATCGCCTGTTCGAGGAGCTTAGAACTGGGTTTTAACCCCAACTCCATTATATCTTCGCTGAAGCTGTACAGTTTCGGCAACCGCCGACGGAGTTTGGGGGAAGTGACAAAAGTTCCTTTACCCTGTTTACGATACAAAAATCCCTCTTCCACTAGACTCTTCACCGCCTGTCGTACCGTAATCCGGCTCACACCATAGGTTCGACAAAGTTCGGCTTCGGGGGGAATGGAATCACCCGGTTTAAAAACTCCACTCAAGATTTGGCCTTTTAAAATATTCTTTAACTGCTGATACAGGGGAACATTTCCCTCTTCGATGATCTCCCTCACCAATAACCCCCTTTCCCGTGTTCTACGGAGAAAAACGCTGAAGGCCGTGGGCCTTCAGCGTTCAATTTCGGTGGGAAGATTGGCAATGAATGCCAGATTGGCGTTGAGCGCCAGGTCCTTCTCGAGTGTCAAACCAAGGTTGGCTCCATCAGTAACTGCACCTCGCAGATTCCGAACTTCTCTGGCGTCACCGATTTTGGCGACCGGCAATCCTGCTTCAAGAAGTGCACTGTACAGCGAGTCATCGGGTTCCACTTTTCCCAAGACTACGTTATCCACCTTGAGGGTTGAGCGGCAGAACTCACTATCCTGCAGAACCACTTCTCCGTTGGCCCGAATTTCCACCACCGTGGTCCTAAGGATAAAGGTCACCGGGTGCTTGAAGCCCCGCAGACTCAACCCCTCGCCATTTCCACCGGAAAATCGTTTCATCATTACATCTCTGTGGACGGGTTCCATCCAGCTGGCGAATTCTCGATTCTCGGTCACCACATAGAGCTTTTTCCCTTCGAAGCCCAGCTTCTCCACGGCGTCGGCCACCCCAAAATGGTCTCCCCATAAAAGCACCGTTTCACCACATTCAACCGGCTCTTTTTTATCCTCTGGATAATAGGCACAGGTCTTGTTCTTGCATCGTAGCACATCTTCAAAAGAAACCACCCAAGGTAAATCGATTCCTGGGATCTCTGGTCGGGCAACCTTTCCACCAGTTGCCACCACCACAGCGTCAAATTTTCGGAGTTCCTCCAGGGTGGGAACCGTACGATAGCGCACCACCACACCGAGTTTATTCATCTGTTCCCGCAACCAGTCCGCATACCAGCGCATCTTGCTCTTCGCTGGAACAGTGCAACAATAGAGGATAGCGCCCCCCAATTCACCACTCTTTTCAAAGATGGTCACCTGGTGTCCTCGCAGAGTGGCAATTCGAGCCGCTTCCATCCCGCCAGGTCCTCCGCCAATAACGGCCACCTTAAGGGGTGTTTCGGACTTTTTAAGATGGATGAACCGCTCGTCTCCCACTGCCGGATTTATCGCACAGCGACACTCTCTTTTGACCATGAGCGATTCCTGCCAGCATCCCACCAGACAAGAGATACATTTGCGAATTTCTTTCACCTTACCCTCTTTGGCTTTGTTCCCCCAGTAGGGATCCGCAATGAGCTGCCTGGAGAGCCCGATCATGTCCGTTTTCCCCTCGGCCAGGATTCGCTCACAGTATGCCGGATCCCGCAGGGTGTGACTGGTAATCACCGGAACCTTGACATACTTTTTGATTTCTTCAGCAGTATAGGTGTTCCATCCCTGAGGATAGTACATGGGGTCCATGGTGGGCCCGGGAACCTCAAAAATTCCCGCGCTGATATCCAGGAAAGCAATTCCATTCTCCTCCATGAGTTTGGCCACTTTGATACTCTCGTCCAGGGTCCTTCCGCCTTCGATCCACTCCTCACCGGAATACCGAATCCCGATGGGAAATTTCTTACCACATTTCCTCTTGATGCGGTCGATGATTTCCAGAACAAAACGCATCCGGTTTATGAAACTCCCACCAAATCGGTCATTCCTCCGATTCACATAAGGACTCATGAACTGGGCAATGAGATACCCATGGGCACCATGGAGTTCCACAGCATCAAAACCAGCCTGCTGTACCCGCCAGGCGGCTTCAGCAAATTTCTCAATGAGTTCATAAATTTCCTCCACGGTCATCGCCCGAATGGATTTGCCATGAGCCACATCTTCGGCATAGACCACTTCATGCCCAGCCGAACCAGGAAGAGAAACCACCATGTCGGTCGCCGAGAAAAGGTCTTTACGAGGCCAGGCTGCCTGACGACCAGGATGCTGCAGCTGCACAGCACACCGCGCCCCATGACGGTGCATGGCTTCCGCAAGGCGCGCCAGCCCTGGAATCATGGGATCCTCATCCGCGGCCAGACAGGTTACAGTCGGTCTCCCGGTGGCTTTATCGGGGGTGGTTGCTCCCACGATGATAAAGCCACATCCTCCTTTGGCGATTTCTTCGTGATAGGTTATGACCCGCTCGTTCACCGAACCATCGGCGTTGGCCGAACTGATATCGGTCGGCACATGGGCAATGCGGTTGGGAACCACAAAGTTTCCAATTTCAATGGGAGAAAAAATATGGGGGAAATATGGATTTTTCATAAAAAAACCTCCTTTTTATATGAGCAACAGCCCTCTTATTCCCGCTTTCTCCGCTTACACTCTTCTAAAATCTCCACCGTCCTGGTGGCCCCGAACCTGGTCGCCCCTACCTCGCGGACCTTTAATGCCATATCCAAATCCCGTACTCCTCCAGCGGCTTTCACCTGCACCCGGGAAGAAACACTTTCTCGCATCAAGCGCAAATCTTCAATGGTCGCTCCCCCTGGTGCAAAACCGGTTGAGGTTTTCACAAAATCCGCCCCGGCTTCCTCAGCCAACCGACAACCAATCCGCTTCAATTCATCAGTGAGATACCAGTTCTCTAAAATCACCTTGACTATAACCCCGTTTTTGTGAGCTACCTCCACCACCGCCTGGATATCCCTCTTCACGTACTCGAAATCCCGGCTGCGCAGCTTTCCGATATGGATGACCATATCCAGTTCTTCAGCCCCATCTTGAATGGCCAGTTCAGCCTCAAAAACCTTCGTCTCTGTGCGATGGGAACCATGAGGAAAACCAACCACCGCCCCTACTTTGACATCGCTCCCGGCAAGAATCTTCCTGGCCAGTGCCACATCCGAGGGTCGACAGCACACTGAAGCCACATGGTACTTTTTGGCAATCTCACATCCTTCGATGATTTCTTCTTCAGTGAGCTCCGGACGAAGAAGGGAATGGTCAATCATTTTGGCAATTTCTTCACAGGTGTACTCCATAGCATCATCTCCCTCACAATTGTTATAACAATATATCTATATAATGTAATTCCAAATCCATTGTACAGAAAGAGGGATTGACTTGTCAACCAAAGGACGGGAAGTTACCCTAAAAACGTAAGACCCTGGTCAAGCATGACGAGATAGTTACGGAATGGCACATAGTGAGCAATGGAGTTCCCAGAACCCAGGGCATATCGCCCTAAAGGAAAGCATGTATTCAAAATACTGGACACGTACTTCCGGAGTTCCCGTTCTTCAAGGCGCACAAGATAGTCAAGGTCTACCCCACCAAGCGTTCCAACCCGGTTACCATAGCGCCGAACAAAGTCCGTAACTGGAAAAACTGCTTCCTGAAAGGAATGAAAGGCATCGATACCCACATCGGTAATGAAATCCTCGAAAAGCGGAAGAACCATCCCACAGGAATGGAGGAAATAGACCTTTCCCTGCTCATGGCAGAGAGAGGCAAGACGCTTATGCCAGGGAAGGACAAACTGCCGCACAATCTGGGGTGAAACCAGGGTGGAAGTTTTATATCCCAGGTCATCACCTTGAAAAACTCCCACCACTTTAGGAAAATCAAGAAGCACCCGGTAAAAATCGAGAATCACCTCGCCCACCCTCTGAAACACCATTTGCACCAGCTCTGGTGCATCGTATAGGAGGTACGCAAATCCGGTGAAACCCAGAAGATTCTCGCTCACCGTTTCAAAAATCCCCCCACAGGCGTTCACCAAACACCCCATCCCTTCGGGAAGAACGGACGTGAGATACTCATAGAGGGAGAAATCAAACTGGTCCACCCTGGGAAAAGGATAGGCTTCCAAATCGGAAAAAGAGGTGATCACTCCTACGCCTTCTTCCACCCAGCTCCGTTGGTTCGGCCCGGAGCGGCTTTTTCCGGGAAAGGGGAGGGTCAGTCCAGGAATATCCACCAAAACACAGTAATCGTATCCTAAGCGATGAAAAAAGGAGACGTACTGGGCTAAGGCAGCTTTGGGGTTTTCAGTAATGGCGATGGGCTTTTCCTCAAGGTACCGTTCGCAGAATATCCCCACGATTTCCGGATCCACCAGAAACTCGGCAAAATGCACTCGCCGGGATGGCTGCGTTCCTTGAATAACCCCCAGGAACTCCCTCCAGTCGGGCTGGAATTTTCCCTTTCGAACCCACTCTTCAATGAGCACCGTCAGTAATTCCTCTCTTTCCAGAGCATCCGAAGGCGTTTCTGCAGAACCTCTTCATAGCCGCGGCCAGAAGGCCGAAAGTAAATTCGGCCCCGAAGCTTTTCCGGGAGATACTCCTGCTCCACAAACGCCCCCGGAAAATCATGGGCATAGCGGTACTCCTTCCCATAGCCTATCTTTTTCATCATGGCGGTGGGGGCATTCCGAAGATGCAATGGTACTGGAAGTGACCCAAATTCCTGCACATCCGCCAAGGCACGTTTGAGGGCTATATAGGACGAGTTACTTTTCGGCGCACAGGCCACATACACGGTTACCTGCGCCAGGGCCAGCCTCCCCTCCGGTTCCCCCAGAAACTCAAAAGCCTGGTGCGCTGCCACGGCCAAAAGGAGTGCCTGGGGGTCAGCATTCCCCACATCCTCTGAGGCACAGGCCACCAAACGACGCAGGATATTGCGCGGATTTTCCCCCGCTTCAAGCATTCGAGCCAACCAGTACAGGGCCCCGTCAGGGTCACTTCCCCGCAGGCTCTTGTGATAGGCAGAAAGAAGATTATAATGTTCTTCCCCCGATTTGTCATAGAGATGAAAATTTTTGACCAGAAACTCCCGTACGAACGGTACGGTGAGCGTCTTTTCCCCCTCACTTTGAGCAATGGAAACAGCCAGTTCAAGCAAATTCAACGCCTGTCGGGCATCCCCATCAGCTAATTGGGCCATAAAACGCAAAACTTCCTCTTCCGCGGCAATAGCCCAATTTTTTAGACCCCGCTCGTCCTCAAGAGCCCTTTTTAAAAGGAAGAACAAGTCTTCGTCAGAAAGGGGATGGAACAAAAGCACCTGAGCCCGGGAAAGGAGTGGGGCAATGATCTCAAAGGAGGGATTTTCGGTAGTGGAACCAATCAGAGTGACTAACCCCTCTTCAACGTAGGGTAAAAGGATGCTCTGCTGTCCCTTGTGAAAGCGATGAATCTCGTCAATGAAAAAGGCCGTTTTCCTCTGGTAGAGCTTGAGGTGTTCCTCCGCCTCTTTGACTGCATCCCGAATTTCTTTCACGCCTGAAGCCACGGCACTCACCGAAACCATATGATACTGACAGGCTTTGGCAAGAATTTGGGCCACCGAGGTTTTTCCGCTTCCCGGAGGTCCCCAGAGAATCAAGGAAGGTAAAACCCCTGATGCCACAATCCGGCGCAACACCCCCTTTTCTCCCGTTAAATGGGGCTGTCCCACCACCTCATCGAGGGTCTCGGGGCGCATCCGGAATGCTAAGGGTTGGTGAGTGGTGTTCGGAATGCGGAATAGCTCCCCTTCCTGAGAAATGGACCTCTCCTCCCCCCTCAAACCTTTGTTCTCATTATACTCGTTCTGTCGGAGAAAACAAGCTCACCGAGGGCGCATGATCTCTTGAATGCGTTCTAGTGCTACCCCAATCTGAGCCCGGTTGACCTCTTTGGAAGTCACGAAACGCACCACCGACCTTCCAGCTGGGGTCGCCAGCACGCCTCTCTCCTTCAACCGTTCCACAAATTGACGCGCATCCCATCCACTTTCCGAAAGTTCTGCGAGCACAAAGTTGGTATGAACTCGGCCTCTATCCACCCTCAATCCAGGAATCGCCTGCAGCCCCTCAGCCAGAAGACGAGCGTTCTCATGGTCTTCCCGCAGGCGAGCAATGTTTTCGGGAGAAAGAGCCATGACTCCACAGGCACACAGCCATCCAGTCTGACGCATCCCCCCACCAAGCATTTTCCGGTACCGTTCGGCCTCTCGAATCAAATCCCGTGAACCAGCAAGAAGCGATCCCACCGGAGCTCCCAGCCCCTTGGAGAGGGAAACCATCACCGTATCGGCGTACTGAGTAATCCTTCGCGCTTCCACCCCCAGGTACACCGCCGCATTGAAGAGCCTGGCTCCATCAAGATGGACCGAAAGACCCTTTTCTCGGGCCAGTTCTTGAATGGCCTGGAATTTCTCCAGGGGAGGAACGATCCCCCCGTAGCGGTAATGGGTGGTTTCAAGACAGATGAGTCGAGTCCGAGGATAGTGGATGTCATCAGGACGAATGGCCTGAAGGATCGCTGACGGAGCAGGGACTCCATCCTCTCCCCGGATGGGTTTCACCATCAAGCCGGCGATGGCCCCCACTCCCCCGGTTTCAGAAGTCACCATATGAGCATTCTCTTCCAGAATGACTTCCTCGCCTCTTCGGGTGTGGGTTAAAAGGGCTACCAGATTGCCCATGGTCCCACTGGGGAGAAAGAGGGCTCTTTCCTTCCCCAGAATCGAAGCCCCCAGTTCCTCGAGTTCCCTCTGCATGGGGTCTTCGCCATAAATGGAGTCCCCCAACTCTACCCGAAAGGCAAACTGCTTCATGGCCTCGGTAGGAAGGGTAATGGTATCTCTTCGCAGGTCAATCGGTTTTTCCACCGTAAGTCCCCCTTCAAAACGCAGTAAAAATCTCCTTCAGAAACTCCCGGTCTTCTTCACTGATGGTTTCTCCCCGCTGCAATTCTTCGATACAGTATCCCATGATGCTCGCTGAAATCATACGTATGAGCTTCCTTCCCTCAATCCTCAGTCCATCCCGGAGCTGGACATCACCGATTCTTTCGGCTACTCTATCCCACATCCTCTGCAAATGGGCGAAAATCGCTTCCATCCGCCGATGAGCCTCTTGGTGACAAAACAGGTCAAACTCAACTCGGTGCAGCAAAAGCACCAAGTCTCTTTCCTGGCGGAAAAAGTCAAAGTACCCGTCAATGAGGGAACGAATGATTTTCTTACGGTCTTCAAGGAGCAACAATTCGTCGATTCGTGCTGTGACCTGATGGATGGTGGTTTCAAGAATCTCCATCAGGAGATCCAATTTACTCTCAAAATAGTAGTAGATGGTGGATTTTTTCACCCCGGAGAGTTCAGAAATTTCCTCAAGGGTGGCATCGAAGAAACTCTTCTCAGCAAATACCTTTTTTGCGGTCTCAACAATCTTCTGTTTCTTTTCTCCACCCGGTTCCATCACCATCTCGCTTCCGCCCATCATCAAATCCCCCTAAAAACGGTATTTCACCTCCAAGAAAATTCCATCCGAAAACCCACCCAGGATACTCCCCGGTGCACCACTACTCCGCGCGTACGACAAAGAAGTCGTCCAGCTCGTTTTCGGCTTATACTCCACACCCAGAATGTTGACCATACTTCCATCCTGCAAACTCAGAATGGCATTCCAGAACGGCTTCCACTTTCCATCTTCACTCTCCCAATTGGTAACAAGGTAAAGATACGAAGAAACGTTCTGCCCTTCCTCCCAGGGGTTCCCCAAAAGATAGTTCAGATTCAGGTAAAAGTTTTCATGGGTGTAATCAATACCAAAACTGGCCTTCCAGTAGGGTTCCTCGAGAACGGAAAAACTGGAAACGGGGTTACCATTGATGAGGATGCTCTGGGTCCAGGGCTGAGGAAAAATGAGCGCTAAGTCTCCCCGTACCGTTACCCCTTCTAAGCCCTCAATGGTACCCTGAAATTCAAGTCCCAAAAGTGAACGCCGGGGGTATCCTGCCAGGATGTCCACTTCTTGTACCCTCTCTCCCTCCATGGTGATGGAAGTCTGGTAAGGAAAGGGTGAAAGGTAGTACCCATTCTGGAAACTCAGAGCTACATCGAATTTCCCCACCGATCCTCGAGCCCGAATCGCCCAGATGGGCGAAAAAAAACCCACCGAAGGCGTATCTTCCTCAATCCGCACCACTGCTTCTCCAAAGTCAAGCCCCAGAGCGGCAGAGAGCGAACCCAGGAACATGGCCTCTTTCACAAAGGAAGGGATGAAATTGGGCACAAAATCGGGTTGATAGAACAATTCTAAAGACCAGGTGCTACTGAAATACCATTCAATATCTACGGCCGGCACCGGAATTTTGTCCTGGAAACTCTCCCTATCCGCTGACAAGGAAAAGGGTCGCGGGTTTAAGACATCAACCGGACTCAGCACATCACTGGCTCCCCAGGTCAGTTCCAGGAGTCCGAGTTTAAAATCAAGGCTATCCCAGGGTGCACCGCTTCCCTGAAGGTAGAGCTGGTTAAGGTGGAAGGGACGTGTGGTATTCTCATCCTGATATTTCAGGCTTAAATCAGCATGAAGGTAGTACCCCTCGCCCAAATCCAGCGTGGTCATGGCATTAAGCTTTAGGCCATAATCGACATCAGCCGTGTTCAACTGATAGGAAACGTTCCCCACCACCTCACCACTCCACTCTAAGGAACGGGCCAGGGGAACAAAAAGAAGGGTCAAAACAACCACCGTGACTGGAATGTACAGGATTCGGCTCACCGTCACTCACCTCATAGGGATGGTTTCTGAATGGTCCGGACCGAGAAGAAATCACTTGGTAACGAGATATTCTCCTCAATTTTTTCCATGGTAAAGACGGTTTTGGTCTCTTCCTTCAAATCGGAAAAGGCAATTCCCAGCAAACGAATCGTCCCATCCTGGCGTTCTTCCACCTTCAGAACCTCCAGAGTTTTCCAGAGGTTTCCATCCTTATCGAAAAAGTCAACTTTTTTGAAGTAGAATTTCTCTTTATCCACCAGCATCACCAGCTTGGAATAATCCGAATCCGGATCCTTGGGACGGAGCTCAAGCTGGTAATTGGCCTCATCTTCCCCCAGGAGCGTGCTCTCATACTCCTCACGGTCGTAATTTTGACCAAAATCCTCATAACTGAAGCTGGTGCCAGCAAACTTCTCCTTTTTTCCCGAACCAGCAATGAGCCGTACTTTTTTAAACGCCGGCATATAGAGGTACATCTTTTCCCCACTTTTCAGATTCAAAAGCGTCACATTTTTGACCTCAGCCGGACTCAAAAAGCGGATGACCATGGAGGTGGTATCGTCACCTTCATCTTTGGAGTACATGATGACCTCTCGAGTTTCATTTTTTCCCTTACTATCGGTGAGGAGCATGGTTCCCTGGATTCTCTGGGTTTCAAAACGAGCTTCTCTCTCTTTCATGGTATCCAAAATTTCATCCGCCGTGAGTCCGAAGGCAACCGACCCCCAAAAAATTCCTCCTACCAAAAAGGCCAAAAGAAGAACCACACCGTATCCTTTCCGCATCACTCTATACCCCCTTTTCGTTCTTATTTCCCTTAAGCAGTTCCCCCAGGTGGAGAAGAAGCGGTAACAAGAGCAAGGTATACACCGCACTCAAAAGGAGCACCGTAGCCACCAGAGGTCCAAACATCCGCAACATTCCAATCTGAGAAAAACCGAGGACATAAAAACCACCGGCTACACCCAGAGCATTGAGGAGAATCCCCCTTCCGGTGTTTTTGATCGTACCCTCGACTGCACTGTGAATGTTACCCTGCTTCAGTTCTCCATACCAGCGGGAAAGGAAATGGATATTGTAGTCTACCCCTGCCCCAATGGCAATGCTGGCAATAGTAAGGGTAGCCACGTTCAGGGGAATCCTGAAAAGACCCATCATCCCAAAAGAGGAAGCCACCGTCAAAAGAAGGGGCACAATTCCCATGGAAGCTTTTTTTACCGAGCGGAACTGCAGCACCAAAAGCCCAAAAACGATAACAAAAGCCAGAACCATACTCTGCACTTGGTTGGAGAAGAGCTTACTGTTCACGTAATTGCTGATCACCGGCGTCCCGGTGATTCGGTAATCCATGGTCAACCCGGACTCATCCTGAGTCGGAACGTAAACTTCTTCATCCAGAACCTGATAGAAGATAAAGTCAAACTCTTCATCGAGGGTCTTTCCAGCCCGTTCTTCCACCATTTTCCTTAAAGCCAGGACCTTGCGATTCTTCGCCACTCGTTCTACCGAATTGGTCATGATCCCCCCAAGATACATGGCGGTATCCTCATCCAGGTCAAGTTCTCCCCGGAAGGCTTCTTCGGGAGTCATGCCTTGTGCGAGGGCACGCTGTAAAACCGCTTTCACCGCTTCAGGATCAAGACCAAGGTCTTCGATTTCAAGCAGCGCATCCTTGACCACGTCCTCCACAAACTGGTCCTCCCCGCGCACAAAAGCCTCCCAGGGTTGGGAAACGATGGCGGTGATTTCCTGGCGCCACTCCTCCGGAGACGCAATCTCTAAACCAAAAAGGGTAAGGTCACCCATGATGGTATCGACAAGATATGCCTGTCCCTGTGGTTCTTTTACCGCAATTGGCTTCACCCGCCTGGGTCGCTGGGCTAAAAAGGCCTCAGCCTTCCTGAGCTCTTCCTTCAGTTGCGCCGAAGTGGTCTCTTCGGCTCGAAATTCAAGGAGCGTTTCTGCACCATCGTTTCCAATACGACCCTTGATATAGGCGCTATCCTGGGCAAAGAACCACAGATTATCGAGTTTCTCCTGGGAAGCCGGGATGGCCTTCCACCCCTCCACTGCTTTGTTGAGGTCCATGAAGAAGGAGGCAATGGAAGACGCCTCTTTAAAATTTCGGTACTGACCGAGGTACTTCCCAATACGAACGATTTCTCGCAACACAAAAGGGTGACGCACCTGGGGTACGGAAAGCCACAAATAATTATAGTCGGTACTCCCGAATCGATTTTTAAAATACTCCAGAAGCACCGTCACCGGGTGGTTTGTCCCCATTTGACTTTTCACCGTAGTCTCAACCCGAATCTGGGGAATACCCAAAAGGAAAAGAACCGTCAGAGCAAGAAGAACGCTCAGCACCACGGTTTTGCGGTACAATACTCCCCGGCTTACCACCTCCAAAAACCAGTGAATCCGATCCCTGCGAGCAACCGCCTCCTTATGGTTGAAATGTCTGGGAATACGCCTAGGAGAATACACCCGATACAGAGCCCCCAGAGAAAAACAGGCGAGAAGCAATCCAAAGAAAATTCCCAAAGCCGAATACAGCCCAAGATCTGAGATTGGTTTGATCTCTGCAGTTAAAAACGAGAGGAATCCTGCCATGGTGGTGAGGGCACTCATGATGATGGGAAGCAGTACCCCCTTCATGGTTTCCTCCAGAGCCAGAACGGAGTCTCCCGGGTTGAGTTTGCTCCGTTCCTCGTAGTAGCGATTCACAAAGTGGATTCCATAGGCCGTAACCAGCGCCAGAAGCATGACCGGAAGCGAAGCCGAAATCACGGTGAGCGGCTGCCCCAGGAACGCAGCAGTCCCAATTGTCCAGAGGGAAGCCAGAAGGGCAATAAAAATGGGTAAAAATACGCCCTGGAAGCTGCGAAACCCGATGTACAGGATGACGAGTAAAACCACCACCGATAGCGGAGTCAAAAAGGCCATATTCTGGCGAGCACTCTGAGAGACCTCTCGCATGATGATGGGAAAACCAAAATAGGTGACTTGCGCCGGAAGAAGCATCCGGTCAACTGCCCTTTTGACCTCTTCGATGGCCTGATACTCATCCACTCCCTCATAAAAGGAAATCATGACAATGGTGCCCTTTCCATCCGAAGTGACCAGCTTTCCCCAGATGAGTTCATCCTGCCTGAGTTCCTCTTTTAAGTCTTGCGCCTCCGCCTCACTCTGGGGCAGGACATCCACGACCTCCTTCACCTCAATTCCATAGTCCGTGGTCACAATCTTGGGCATACTGGTCAAGGCAGTCACATTCTGTACCACCGAAAGCCCCTTAATGGTCTCCACCACCGCCTGCAAATGAGAAAGATTTTTCGGCGTAAAGAGGTCGTCAAATTCCAAAGCGATAATCATACTCTTTTTCTGGAAGCCACTGAATCGATCGCTCAGGGAGTTGTAGAAGGAAACCTGGGGGTCATTCTCAGGAACATATTTGGTGATATCGTCTTCAAAGCGGGTGTTACGCATCCCGTAGCCAAAAAAGAGGGTCATAAGGATCGTCAACCCCAAAATCAACCAAGCATGCTTCATGATTCCCTGAATCAGTCGGTGCACAATTCCACCTCCATCTCCCGATTAAACCGAACGTTCAGTCGAATTGGAAACCATTATATCCCCCTTCCCATAATTTGACAAGAGCACCAACCAAATTGAGGTAAAAAAGGAGAACCCCAAAAAAAAGGGGGGAAGTCCGGGACTTCCCCCCTTTTTTTTGGGAAAAAGACTATGCTTTCTGTTCTTTACGCATCGAAACGACAATACCCACTATACCTAAGATGATTTTAAGCAGTGCATGCCATACTGGCTCAGTTCCCAGAGGAATACCGGGAATCACTCCCAGAATTCCCATGATGAGAAGCAACCAGCTGTAAATAACAAGAAGCGTTTTGACCATTCCTCTCCACCTCCTATGATGGTTTCCAGAAGGAGACTCTACGGCTCTTCTGGTCTTGATGTCCGCTTATATTATACGCTACTTCAAGGAACGATGCAATGATTTTACGACTCACGTTTCCAAGAGTTATGGTAACTTCCCAGAACCCGCAGGAAAATGGTTCGCTGGGCAAGTTCAGCAAGAAGGGTTTGATACGTTTCTGCCACGAGATTTCCTTCCCAATCCGCGTAGAAAAGGTATTCCCAGGGCCGACCAGGATGCGGACGAGATTCCAATTTCAGCAGGTTCACCTGATGCTGGGCAAAAACCTCCAGAGCTCGATAGAGGCTACCAGGGAGATTCTCCAGGGCAAATACACAGGAGACTTTATCGTGGCTTGGCAGGGCCTCGAAACAGGTAGAAATAATGATAAAACGGGTAAAATTGCGCGGATTATCTTCAATCTCCTCTTCAGCCAGCACCAGGCCATACTTCCGAATGGCTTCTTCGCTGGATATACATCCACTACCCAATCCAAATTCGGCGCTTCTTCGGGCTGCTTCCTCGGTGCTTCCGACATTCATCACCCGTACTCCTTGGAGCGTCTCCAAGAATCGAGCACACTGGGCAAAACCCTGGGGATGGGCAAAAAGCACCCGGAGATCCCCTTTTGAGGTTCCCGGGAAAAGACCCAGATGCTGGGAAACCCGGATAAAACGTTCTCCCACGATAAAGACCTGGGGAAACTCTAACAACAGATCAAAATTATTGTGGATACTTCCGGTAATGGTATTTTCTATGGGCACAAGACCATGAGTCGCCACCTGGGTGTGGACTTTCTCAAAAACTTCCCGGAAACTGAGACAGGGAAGAAAGGCAGCATCTGGAAAAGAGCGGCGAGCCACCTGGGAACTGAAGGACCCCACCTCTCCCAAAAAGGCGACAGTACACGGAGAAGAACCAGATTCATCCCCACATGCCACCCGGGACACCGTGGCTTCTTTCCGTAGCTCCTTTCCTACCAGCACACTCACCACTTCGAGATCTAAAACCAAACGGCGAAACTGTTCTGGATAAAGGCTCTGAGGACCATCAGAAAGCGCTTTCTCCGGTTCGGTATGCACTTCCACCATTACCCCATCGGCCCCACAGGCAATGGCGGCCCGGGCCATGGGAATCACCTTTTCCCGCAAACCCGTCCCATGACTGGGATCCACAATCACCGGCAGGTGCGAAAGGTCCTTAATAATGGGAATGGCGGTGAGGTCTAAGGTGTTACGGGTTAATTTTTCGATTCCCCGCACCCCCCGCTCACACAGAATCACCTGGAAATTACCCAGACTCAGGATGTACTCAGCCGCCAGAAGAAAATCTTCAATGGTTGCCGACATTCCTCTTTTCAACAAAACTGGTTTTCCCAACATTCCCACTTTCTTCAAAAGGTCGAAATTCTGCATATTGCGGGCCCCAATCTGGATGATATCAGCGTACCGAGCTACCAGTTCAGCATTTTCAGGACTGGTGGCTTCAGTCACCACTGGAAGACCAAATCGCTCCCGAGCTTCAGCCAGAATCAAAAGACCCTCCTCTCCCAACCCCTGAAAACTATAAGGGGAAGTACGAGGCTTAAAAGCCCCTCCTCGCAAAACATGGGCCCCAAAACGTTTGACCACTTCCGCCACCCGAAAGAGCTGGTCTTTCGATTCCACCGCACAGGGTCCCGCCATCACCGTTACCGTATCTCCACCAATGGTTACCTCGCCAACCCGAACCACCGTTCCTTCGGGTCGAAAAGCCCGGTTGGCCAGTTGAAAAGGAGTCCCAATTTCCACCACTTTTAAAATCCAGTCAGAGGGGAGCAAACCCTCCGGAGAAAAATTCCGTTCGCTTACGAGAACCGTGTTCCCATCCCCCCCCTGGAGAAAATGCGCCCTCACCCCAGAAGAGCGAAGAGACTGGGCAACTGCCTGCTTTTCTTCCTCATACAGACACTTTGATAGGAGAACGATCACCATTTTCCACCCCATTCACCGCCATGGTGACTACCACGATACAAAAAGAGGGAAAAGAAATCAAGCCGTCCTACCCGCCAAGGAACGATTTTCCCGCTTCTTCGACCTCCTGAAGACACGGTGTGCAGGCTGCAATCGCACCCTTGGCGTCAAACCCCCGAAAGAAAAGCCCCCCCTGGTACTGACACCCGAAAGCATCAAAAAAGTACTTGGTGGTCAGAATCACCCCCTCAAAGAGCCGTTCTCCCCTGGTGGCCCCCACCGCCAGAAGAAAACCCTCCTTGGGTTTCATGGTTTCTTTGAGCAGATACCGTCTGGCCCACAGAGGTTGAGTCCGGTCGATGAGGGCTTTGAGGTGTGCCGGAAATCCGTAAAAGAAAACCGGAGCACTCAAAACCACCTTGTCTGCTTCAAGAAGGATCTGGTAGATTTTCTCCATCTCATCCTGCACCACGCAGGTGTACATCCGTTCGCAGAAACGGCATCCCCGACAAAAGCCAAGATCCATCTCGCTCGGGACCAGGGTAGTGAGGGTCATATTCGGTGAAATCCCCGAAAGAAAAGCACGCAAAAGAATTTCGCTATTCCCACCCCGGCGAGGACTTCCCATAATGGCGACGACCATGGTCATAGAGTTTTACCTCCGGAGTACCTCAGGATTCACCAGATACTGCGGCACTTCTCCTTGCAGGGCCTTCACCAGGTTATCGGCAGCCATCATTGCCATTCGGGTTCGAGTAGTCAAAGACGCAGAACCGATATGGGGCGTCAGAACCACATTGGGAAGAGTGAGGAGTGCCCTTTCCACCTCTGGCTCCCTCTCGAAGACATCCAGAGCCGCTCCCCGAATGACACCCTCCCGAAGAGCCCGCACCAGCGCTTTCTCATCCACTACCGGTCCCCGGGAAGTATTGATCAAATAGGCACTCCGTTTCATCATGGCCAGTTCTCGTTCCCCAATCAGATGATAGGTGGCCTCAGTGAGAGGCACATGCAGGGTGACAAAGTCAGCGTGCTGCAGAAGGGCCGGGAGTTCCATGTATTGAATCCCCAAAGACTTTTCTTCCTCCCCCGGAAGTCGCTTTCGGCTGTAATAGACAATCTGCATGGCAAAGCCCGAAGCCCGCCGGGCCACCGCTTTGCCGATCCGTCCCAAGCCCACGATTCCCAGAGTTTTTCCGTACACATCCTCTCCCAGAAAAAGAAGAGGATCCCATCCGATAAATTTCCCGGAACGGACCAGCATGTCGCCTTCCACAATCCGACGGGCCACACCAAGAAGAAGGGCAAAGGTAAGATCAGCCGTGGTTTCGGTGAGCACCCCAGGGGTGTTGGTAACCATGATTCCCCGCCGGGTGGCTTCCCTGAGGTCAATATTATTGAAGCCGGCAGCGTAATTGGAGATGACCCGTAAGGTCCCAGATGCAGCTTCCATCACTTCCCGGTCAATGGTATCGGTAAGAAGGGAAAGAAGACCGTGTTTGCCGCGCACCTTTTCCAGTAACATTTCCCGAGAAATGGGTCCAGGAAGATGATTCACCTCCACCTCGCAGAACCTCCCCAAAATTTCTAAACCTTCTTGAGGAATTGCTCGAGTCACAAAGACCTTGAATCGTTCCACGATTTTTCCACCATCCTTCTCGAAAAAGGGGGATATCAACCCCCCTCAAAAATGGGTTTCTCCTCCCTATAGTACCATTCCGAAGGGTTCGAAAGGTACTCGTGAGTATTGAAGAGAAGGTTGTAGTGGCGGTATTCCTCCGAAGCCAGAAAATCCAGAAAGTTGATTACGTCCCGTTCCGAAACCACCTTCATTTTTTGGACATAAAATTGATGCGATTTCGACTCAAGATCCATGGCCATCTTGATGGTTTCCATTTCTCCAGTTTGGGGGGTCAGGAGTTCGTTCATATGTTTCTTGGCCTCGGTGAATACGTTCTCAAAGTACTCCCGGGACGATTTCCGCACTCCACCCCATCCCTCAAAGGTAAAGGTTTCCTGATTTTTGATTTTATTGTACCCTTCCTGAATTTTTTCAATGTGAATCAATTCCTCATCTGCCAGACGTTTCAGCACTTCTTTGCTCAAGGGGCTTGTCACCGTTTCCAAGCCTTGGAGGTAAAAATTGCGACCGTCCTCTTCCATTTGCAATGCCTGGGTGAGGATTTCTTCTAAGCGCATCATACTTCCTCCTTTCTTTTAATAAGAAGCCAGTTGTTTCCCAAAGAAGCAAATTTTCCCTGTTTGATTCGGATCAGAGCATATTTCCCCTGCAATTTTTCGCCGTGCAGCTCGAAGAGGATTTCATCCTCCTCCCATTTCGTTGCCCGGTAAAAACCATGGTCCCAGATGCGTACCACCCCCCGACCATATCCTTCGGTAATTTCTCCTTCAAACTGGGCATAAGAAAGCTCGTGGTCCTCAACGGCGACAGCCAGTCGCTTTTCTCCGTCGTGAACCGGAAGTACCCGTGGAACCGCCCAGCTCTTGAGCACCCCATCCTTCTCCAGACGGAAATCAAAGTGATGGTGCGAAGCCCAGTGTTCCTGAACCACGAATATTCTCTCCTCCATCACTCACCTCCTCTTGCTTCTCCTATGACTTTAAACCAACCCCAGCTTGTATTATTCACCCGTTATGATAAAATATTTGAAAAGCATTTTGAGGAGGATACAATGCAAGAGCTCCCTTTACGGTGTAAGAACTGTAAGGCATTAATTACCCCCGAGGACCTCACCGAAGTGGGTATTTACAAAGTACCGGCCTATCGGGGGTCAGCGTACATCCGATATATCTGCTCCTACTGCCGGGAATTCGGCGAAGTCACCTTTAGTCTGGAAAAGATGGAGGATATCGTGCGCATCAGCCGTAAAAAGAAAAAGGACCGACCCAAAGGACAGATCACCATCGATGAAGTGATCGAATTCCACAAGGAGCTGGAAAAACTGAAAAACGTTGATTTTCTAAAAGACCTCTAAGGAAGGGAACCATGCCCACCAAAGAAGAGAGGAAAGAAATTTTTCAAAATCTCTTGAAACCAGAATTAGGAGCCCTGTTCCGCACCGCGCTCCGCATGACCCGTAACCGCGAGGACGCCGAAGACCTGACCCAGGAAACCATTGCCAAGGCTTTTGCCGCTTTTGACCGGTTTGAAGCAGGAACCAATTTCCGGGCCTGGATTTTCAAAATCCTCACCAACACGTTTATTAACAACTATTACCGGGTCCGGGAAAAGCAAAAACTTCCTTCTCTGGACGAAATGGAAGAAGATACGGCCTTCCAGCCCGCTTTTGAGGGGGCCACTCCGGAAGAAGCACTCCTCAGCACCCTTACCCGGGAGGATATTGTGAAAGCCATCGAAAGCATTCCTCTGGAATTCAGAACTGTGGTGATTCTGACTCTGGTGGAAGGATTCTCATATAGGGAAACGGCGGAAATCCTGGACATCCCCATCGGGACAGTCATGTCGCGCCTCCATCGTGGTCGGAAACTCCTCCAGAGAGCCCTCTGGGAATACTCCAACAAGAAACAGAGAGAAAGGGAGAATGGGAAAGAATGGACTGTCAGGAAATCGTAGAAAAAATGTACTTCTATCTGGACCATGAAATCCTCACCGAGGAAGAACGAACGGAATTCGAAAAACACCTCCAAATGTGCCGGAATTGTTGTCAAAAGTATGAGTTTGAACAAGCACTGTGGCGCCTTATCCGCCAGAATGGCTTAGGAGAACCCATCCCGGAGACCTTAATCCAGCGTATTGAAAGCGTCATCGCCCAATTCTGAAAAAGGAGGATTCCACCATGACCTCCCGCCGTCTGATTGCCATTGACCTGATCGCCAAATCCTTAGTGGAAAGTTACCGCAAAACAGAGCGGATCACCAACATCGAAAAACGGGAATTCCCCTCCCGAGAGCGAGTTATCCATATCACCGAAGAACTGCGCACTCTCCTTTTCCCCGGATACCTGGGAAGAACCCGCTTGTGCTGGCTGAACGTGGAGTACGTGGTGGGAAGCAAACTCGACTACCTCTTCACCGAATTGAGTGAAGAAGTCGCCAAAGCCTTCCGGCATGAACTGAAAATCCAGGAACCGATGCCTTTTTACTGTGAAGACCAGGCCTGTCAGGTCACGGAAGCCTTTCTATCGAAACTCCCTTCCATCCGGGAAATGCTTGATGAAGATGTCCAGGCAGCCTATGACGGGGATCCGGCAGCCAAGGGACTGGAGGAAATCATCCTCAGTTACCCTTGCATCATCGCCATTTCCATCTATCGCATGGCCCATGAACTCTTCATCCAGGGGGTACCGCTCATCCCCCGGATGATGACCGAATACGCTCATGGCCTCACCGGCATTGACATCCATCCAGGAGCCAAAATCGGGCGGAGCTTCTTCATCGACCATGGAACCGGAGTGGTCATTGGGGAAACCTGCGTCATCGGCGACAATGTGAAAATCTATCAAGGGGTTACCCTGGGAGCGCTCTCCTTCCCCAAAGACGAACGAGGAAAACTCATTCGGGACACCAAACGACATCCCACCATCGAAGACCGGGTCACCATTTATGCCGGAGCCACCATTTTAGGTGGAGAAACCGTAATCGGTGAAGGGAGCGTCGTTGGCGGAAACGTCTGGCTCACCCATTCCATCCCTGCTAACACCAAAGTGGTGATCGAAGAGCCACGCCTGCGCATTGTGGAAGCCAAACGATGAGCTGGCGTCTTCACCTCCTGTTTCTTTTCCTGTGGGGCGCAGGGAGTGTGCTTTTTCTCTCCCTCTCACCGAGCTTTTTGGGATTTTTCTCTGCTCTTTTTGGAATCTTCTGGTTTTTTCTGGCCTTTATGCCGGCCCAAAAAGCATTCCGAGCAGCGCGTCAAAAAGGTTATCCCCCTGGGCGTGCTCTGGGTATCGCTCTCCAAGCTTTTTTCCATTATCCCCGCTTTCTGTGGATCCTCCGGCTTGGTTTTCCCCTCGATGAACCCGAGAAAAAACGCCTCCTTGAGGAGTCTTCCCACTTTACCCGGGTGACCAAACCCAGCTCTTTCCTTTGCCCTTTTTGTGGGGTCGAAATTCCCCAGGCCCTCAAAACCCTGCCCCAGGGAGCCATCACCGCCCGAACGGTCCCCCTGCTTTGCCCCCGCTGTCAGACCCGGTTCGATGTCTGTCGCTACTGCAGTTTTTTCCAACCTCAGCAAAGTGGGCTCTTCACGAGTCACGCTGATGGGGGAAAATGCGCCGTCATCAAAAAGGTGCAGCAGGTGGACGAGATTTGCACTCCGGCGGTAGCTCGACGATTAAAAGAAATGGGGTGGTTTACTCTTCATGCCGGCATTCTTATTCGCGATTCTTTTGAGCGGCCCGAATCTTGCCGCTTTTTCCAGTTTGACGAAGCGAAAACCACCCTGGATCGCATCCCCTGCATGGGAAAAACGAGGTATCTCCTCTTGCGAATCGAAGCGGACTACTCCCACTCCTCTTCTGGCTCTGGCTCGACCTGAGCCGCAGATTGAGCGAAGTCAAAACCCAGAATGGAACTCATCTCTCCGTTCACTTCCTGAAGGAGCGACACTAAACGATCCTGAGCCTGAAAGTAGGAGAGAATCACCGGATTGGAAAAGGCTTTCTGGCGAATGTGTTCCATCTCGACGAGGTCCTCATCGGTGACTTCACGCTGCATGGCAATCTGATTGAGGTTCGCCTGGGCCTCTTCCAACTTATGCAGTAAACCCATTGCTTCCAAATTGGACGTTAACATTTCCCGGCTCCTTTCGAAATCCCGGAAAAACTGGGTAGCCATAATGAGTTCCGCCAGGGAACGGGCCGTATCTTTGACCTCATGAGGCATAAACGCTTTTTCCACAGAGCACCTCCCAAAGAATTTCTCCCATTATAGAACTTTTGAGCGCAAAAATCCACCGCAACAAATCCTCTTCAATGTCTTCCTGTGGTAAGATAGAGAAAAAGGGGGAGTAGCGATGCCTGTGCACGTAGCCATCGTGGGAGTGGGAAAAGTGGGTAGCACCATCGCCTTTTCGTTACTTCTTCAGGGGTTGGTAGACCATATCTTTCTTACAGGACTCCACGAAGAAAAGGTTCGGGGAGAAATGTACGACTTACGCCATGCTGGCGCATTCCTCTCCCACCCGGTGGAAATCGACACCTGTAGCCTTAAGGAATTGAAGGGAAGCGATATCATCATCATCACCGCTTCCCGGCCCATTGCCGGTATGAAGGACCGCCTGGAACTCCTGCAGGGGAATGCCGAACTCTTTCGGGAGATAGTGCCGGTATTGAGTCACAATAATCCTGACGCCATTTTCGTGGTGGTCACCAACCCCGTGGATATCATGACCTATCTGACGCTTCGATGGGGGGAACTCCCGGCTCAAAGGGTGATGGGCACTGGTACCCTCATCGATAGCGGTCGTTTCCGCTTTTTGATTGGAACCTATAGTGGCATCCACCCCTCCGACGTCCATGCCTATATCCTCGGAGAACACGGAGAAAGTGCTTTTGCGGTCTTAAGCAGCGCCCAGGTGGGCGGAAAAGTCCTCAGAGAAGAACTTCCGGTGTGTCGCACTACCTGTTCCCCGAAAACGCTCCCAGAAATCTTTGCCGAAGCCAAAGACGGGGGAATGATGGTTTACCGCTACAAAGGGTACACCAATTACGCCATCGCCTTAGCCGTCACCACCCTCCTTGAAGCCGTGCTCAAGGATAGCGGGCGGATTCTCCCCGTGAGCACCCTCCTTGAGGGGTACCTGGGCATTGAGGATGTATGCCTGTCGGTGCCAGCGGTGATCGGGAGAGCAGGAATCCTCAAAACCCTGGAGCTTGATTTTTCCTCCCAGGAGCAGGATGCCCTCAAGCGTTCGGCAGAAAAAATGAAAGCGGCGATCCAGGAGGCACTCTCCTCTCTCCATCCCGTTTGATATAATGAAAAAAAATAAAGGGAGGGTCGAGCGATTTTCCACCGGGCATGCCAGGCATGGTGGTTGAGTGTGGTTGCTGCCCTTGTGGTGCTGGTTTTTTCCACCGCTTCGGCCAGAACCATCCGGGTGGGCGTATACGACAACCCACCTATGGTCTTCCAGGACCAGAGCGGGAAAATCACCGGATTCTACCCCTATCTTTTAGAGTACATCGCCCAGAAAGAGGGGTGGAAAATTGAGTACCGCTGGGATACCTTCACCAACCATCTTCAATCCCTATCTGAAAACACGATTGACCTCCTGGTTGGCATCGCCCATTCCCCAGAGCGTGCCCAAAATTTCGATTTTAACCAGGAAGCGGTCTGGCTTAGCTGGGGGATGGTGTACACCCATCCTTCGATCTCCATCCAGTCTTTTCTGGATTTGAACGGAAAAAAAATCTTTGTGGTCACCGATGATATTTACCATAAGAACCTTCGAGATATGGTCACCGGATTCGGCCTCGATTGTCAGTTCGTCGAAACCGAAGACTACCACCAGGTCCTCCAAAAAGCCCAGGAAGAAAGGGGGATAGGAGTGGTTAGCCGAACCTTCGGCCTTCTCTTTGGCCCTTCCTTTAACCTCAAGCCCAGTCCCCTCGTTTTCAGCCCGGTTTCGCTGCGCGTTGCTACCCTTAAGGGGAAAAATCGGGAAATCCTGGACACCCTGGACCGGTGGCTTTCTACGCTCAAAGAAGATCCTCAGTCCGCGTACCACCAGGCGGTTCACGAATTCTTAGAAGTCCACACCCCTTGGACAATGCCCCGATGGGTGTACACTGCGCTGACGTTAGTGCTTGGAGTTGCAGCGGTTCTTTTAACCTTCACCGTGCTCCTCCGCCACCAGGTGGTTCGAAAAACGAAAGAGCTTCTGGAAAAAAATAGGGTCCTCCAGGAAGAAGTTGACCATCGTCTTCGGGCTGAAGCCAGGCTGTCACTTCAGGTACAGGTCGAGCGCCTCTTAACTCAGGTCTCCACCCACCTTTTTCGGAGTGAATCGCTCGATGCGGCGGCCCAGTCCGCTTTGGAAAAAGT
The DNA here is from genome assembly GCA_039638595.1 of Atribacterota bacterium. Lineage (NCBI taxonomy): Bacteria > Pseudomonadati > Atribacterota > Atribacteria > Atribacterales > Candidatus Caldatribacteriaceae > Candidatus Profundicultor > Candidatus Profundicultor thermophilus. Next base: position 4,868 of record JBDIWM010000007.1, on the reverse strand, counting down.
GGGGAATTTTCTCGGGGTCGAATACCTCCTAGTCCAGTTCCCTCAAAGACGGTACCTCTTCATTAACCCCACAGGGGAAAGGGGCGAACCGGAACCCCTTGTGCCGAAACTGATAACCATTCCCCCTATCCGGAAAATCTGGGAGAAAGAAGGTGAAATCTGCTTTTCTGATTGGGAAAAGGTCGGTTTTGAGGGAAAAAAAGCACTCCTCTTTGCCCGGGCATTCCGTTTGCGAGAGGAAGAAGGATTCTTGGAGGGAATGGTATCAAAAGAGTACGAGGCGCACCAGGAGCTCCTCCACCACCTCCCGCTCATCACTCATTACTTAGGAGCCCTCTTTGAATACCTCCTGGTGGTGAAACAGAGACGGGAACAGGAACGGTGGTTCATGGTGACCTTAAAAAGTCTGGGTGATGCGGTGATCACCACCGACCCCCAGGGCCGGGTGACCTTCCTCAACCCGGTGGCCCAAAGCCTCACCGGCTGGTCTCAGGAGGAAGCCCAGGGAAAACCAGTTGAAGAGGTGTTCCGCATCGTGAACGAAGAAACCGGTGAACCGGTGGAAAATCCGGTCAGGCGAGTGCTCCAGTCGGGAATGGTAGCCGGTTTAGCCAACCACACCCTCCTTATCCGCCGCAATGGAGAAAAAATCGCCACCGACGATAGTGGTGCTCCTATTCTGGACGAAGAGGGAGTGGTCAAAGGGGTGGTGCTCGTTTTTCGGGACATCACCGAACGCCGGCGCCTGGAGGCCCAAGCTCAAGAGAGTGAACGACACTACCGGCTCCTTTTCAATGCTATGCCGGATGGTTTTGCCCTGTTAGAGCGAGTTGAAGAAGAGGAAAAGGTGGTGGACCATCGCATCCTGGAAGTGAATCCTTCCTTACACCGGCTCTTTCCTCACCTTGACCAGTTAGAGGGGAAAATGTTGAGCGGCCTCTTTCCGGACTGGAGGGAGCGGTTTCCCTTCCTCTTTTCGGCTCCTCCTTCCGGGGATTTACCCCAGAAGCACGAAGTGGTATTTCCCGAATTCGACACCTTCCTGGAAGTGACGGTGTTTCCCGTCTCCCCGAAGCGAGTGGGCCTCATCGTAGCCGATATCACCGTCCGTAAAAAAGCCGAGGAAAAAATCCGTTACTTCACCTTCCACGATTCTCTCACCGGTCTTTATAACCGGCTCTTTGCCGAAGAAGAACTGAAACGCCTCGATGATGGACGGCACCTCCCGCTGAGCATCCTCTTTGCCGACCTCAACGGTCTAAAATTCGTGAACGATACCTTCGGCCACCACCAGGGGGACCTGATTCTCCAGGAAGCGGCGCAAGTCCTGCGGAGTACCTGTCGGGAAAGCGATATCGTCTCCCGGTTTGGCGGTGATGAATTCCTGGTGATTTTCCCCTTCACCCCCTCCTCAACCCTGCGGGAGATTGCCGAGCGCATCGCCAAGAGGTCAAAAAAAGCCCAGGAGGAAGACCCCTTCTTTCTGGGTCTTTCCATCGGCTTAGCCACCAAGGTCGACCCCACCGAAGACCTGTGGGCCATCATCCAGGAAGCGGAAAGACAATCCTACGAACGAAAATTACAAGAGCGGACTCTCTACCAGGGTGAAGCGGTCCTGACTCTCCTCCAGAGAGCGCTCTTTCACCTGGAAATCGAAAAACCGCAGGAGCTCAAAACCCTGGAAGAACTGAGCGCACAACTGGGAGAAAGGTTAGAGCTTTCGGAAGGTGAGCGCAAGAAAATTCGGCTCTTAGCCCTCTTCCATGATGTGGGAAAGCTCACCATCCCTTCCACCGTCCTTTTTAAAGCCGCTCCGCTGACCCCCGAAGAGTGGGAAATCCTCCGGAGTTATCCCATCGCTGGCTACCGTATTGCCCGCACCAACCCAGCCCTGATGCCGATTGCCGAGGAGATTTACGCCTTTCGCGAACGCTGGGATGGACAGGGTTATCCCCTGGGGAAAAAGGGAGACGAAATTCCCCTTGTGACCCGGTTGGTGCAGGTGGTGGAAGCGTACTTCGCGCTTCTTTCTCCTCGACCACACCGTCAGGGATACCCCCCAGATGAGGTCATCGCCATTCTTAAAAAGGAGAAAGGACATCAATTCGACCCGGACCTCGTCGAGCTTTTTCTTGAAACCCTGGCTCAGGGGAGGGGTTTACCCTCTCTGCATCCACAGGAATGACGAATGATGACCTCGGGTTTCAGGACTACTTCTCGCCTCTCCCGGATTTTCTCTCCCCCGATTCGTTCCAGGAGAAACTGGGTGGCTAAACTCCCCATGGTGTAGGCTGGCTGCCGAGCCACAGTAAAGAAGGGAACCAGAACCGAAGCGAGTTCTAAATCATCAAAGGTCACCAAAGCCAAGTCTTCAGGAATCCGTATCCCCGATTCCCGCGCTGCTCGCACCACCCCCATGGCGATGAAGTTGTTGCCGGCGAAAATCGCTTGCGGCAGTTTCCGAAGCTCCAGGAAACTTCTGGTCATCTGGTAGCCGAAATCCTCCTTGTAGCGGCCAACCAGAAGCAGTTCCGGACGAAACGGAATCCCAAATTCGGCTAACGCCCTTTTATACCCTTCGACCCGTTCCACACTGGTAGAAATCTGCAGGGGTCCAGCAAACATGGCGATTTCCTTCAAGTGGTGTACCTCCAAAAGATGGCGTACCAGAAGATAGGCTCCCCCCTCACTGTCACCCACCACGCAATCCCAGGAAAACCGCTTGAGCCGGCGGTCCACCAGCACCACCGGAATCCCCCTTTCTTTGAGGGTAAGAAGCGTTTTCCCATTTCCACAGCTTGACACCACCAACCCATCCACCATCTTTTTGAGCATGAGATCGATGTAGGTTCTCTCTTTTTCCGGATCTTCGTCAGTATTGCAGAAGATGGTGTTAAAGCCAGAGCGGGAAGCGGTATCCTCTACTCCCCGGGCCAGATTGGTGAAAAAGGGGTTGGTGACATCGGAAATGACCAGGGCAATGGTATCGGTCTTCTTCTTTTTGAGACCCCGGGCCAGGTAATTTGGGGTATAGTTGAGCTTCTCGGCGGTCTCAAGAATTTTACGCCGGGTTTCCTCCTTGATGCGGTTGCTCCCACTCAGGGCCCGGGAAACGGTGGCCGGCGAAACCCCCACGATTCTGGCTATATCGTAAATGGTGGTCATGGTGTATCCTCTTTTTTCCAGTTTTTACCAAGTATTGTAGCACATCATTCCTGAAATGTGTAACTGATTTCACAACCAACTCCACAAATTCGAAGCGATGAATACCAATTTTTAAACCACAAAATAAGGAAGGCAATTTTGTTTTTTTTCCAGTTGAAATTGAATCCAAATACTGCTAAAGTGAAAGAGAAAGGGTGCATTTTTGAAATCGATTGCGAAAGGAGGAAAAACACATGGCCAAAATTGGTGTCATTACCTTTTCCGACGGACGGAAACACGTGCACCAGGAACTCCTTCCCATGAACCGGAGTTTTGAAGAGAAACTGGTCAAAAAACTCCGTGAAGCCGGACACGAGGTGGTGGTGGCCGACGAGATCCCCTGGACGAACCAAACCGCGGTCAAGGCTGGAAAAAAGATGCAACACGAAGGGGTGGATTGCACCATTTTCAACTACGCCATCTGGTCCTGGCCCCATTTCACGGTGTTGGCGTCCCGGTTTGCCCCTGGACCGTACCTGTGCCTTTCCAACATCAATCCAGGGTATCCGGGCCTGGTGGGAATGTTAGCCAGTTCCGGAGCGCTCCAGAACATCGGCGTACCCTATATCCGGGTTTCAGGGGATATCGAGGACCCCAAAATTTTTGGGAAAGTCCTCACCTTTGTCAAAGCAGCCGAAGCAGTGAAATCCCTGCGGGGAGAAACCTTTGGGTGTTTCGGCGGACGGCCCATGGGGATGTACACCGCCAGCGTGGGTACCGATAACTGGGCCAAGAATTTTGGGGTGGATGTGGAACACGTGGACCAGTGGGAGATCGTGCGCCGGGCAGAACGCATTCCCCAGGCGAAAGTGGAAGAGGCCCTGAAGTGGTGTGAAGCCCAGGTAGGGAAAATCCTCTACGATGGGAAACAACTCACTCCGGAAATCCTCAAAAAACAGATTGCCTCCTACTACGCCGTGAAAGAACTGTGTCAGGAAATGCATTTCGATTTTTGCGGCATCAAAGCCCAGCCGGAACTGACCGAACACTTCTGCACCATGGATGTAGCCGAGGCCTTCCTGAACGATCCCTACGATTTTGACGGCCCCAAAGAGCCCATGGTGTGCTCCACCGAGGCCGACATGGATGCCGCCCTCACCATGGAAATCATGAAGAAGTTAGCCCGGACTCCGGTGCTCTTTGCCGATGTGCGCCACTGGCACGACGACCACAGAGTCCTGGACCTCTGTAACTCCGGTCAACATGCCACCTACTTCGCCGGAGGAAGTTTCGATTACCGGGACAACCTCCCCAAGGTGATCTTCTATCCTGAATCCTTCTACTTTTCAGCAGGTGGGGCTGCAGTACACCACTTAGCCCACCCTGGAAAAGTGACTCTGGCCAGGTTAGGACGAAAAGAGGAGCAGTACTACATGGTGATTCTACGGGGTGAGTTTGTCCAGTTTGATGCTGCCACCAATGAGCTTCTCATGAAACGGACCCAGATTGAGTGGCCGCACGCCTTTGCCCGTCTGGAGACTGACATCGAAACCTTCATTCAGAAATTTCCCTGTAACCACATCCACGGGGTGTACGGAGATTACGTGGAAGAACTCAAGATGACCTGCGAGCTCCTCGGCGTGGAGTACGAAGTTCTGCAATAAAAAAAGCCAGGGCGAAAAAAGCCCTGGCTTTTTTCCCAAAAACCCTCAGAAACTCTTTTC
>JBDIWM010000006.1 GCA_039638595.1 Atribacterota bacterium | reverse complement strand
CCATTGCCATGGAGAAGGGTTTGCGCTTTGCTATCCGTGAGGGAGGACGAACGGTAGGGGCTGGAGTGGTATCGGATATTATTGAGTAGGAGGTCTCATTCTATGCAAGAGCTCATCACTTTTGAATGTACCGAATGCAAAAGGCGAAATTACCAGGGAAGCAAGAATAAAAAAAAGAAGACCGCTCGGTTGGAATTCAAAAAATATTGCCCCCACTGTCGTAAACACACTATACATAAAGAAATGCGTTGAATATAATAAAAGATAGGGTAGGTCCGTAGCTCTAACGGCCAGAGCACCGGATTCCAAATCCGGGGGTTGCAGGTTCAAATCCTGCCGGGCCTGCCAGGTTTCTATAATCTCTGATGGTGTGTTTTTCCTAAAAATTTTGCAGCTGCAGAGTTACGCTTCTCAGTTTAGGATGTGTTTTCTGTACGGTAAACGCATACATTTATTCTGTGTCGGAATACAGCAAAGCTTCTAAACTTTTTGCTTGTTGATGATAGCCCGAAAATGAGTATCGGGCGGGAGTTTCCATCCCTCCTTTTTGGTCTAGTAGCGCTTCTTTATTTTTTGGATCCCATGTCATCTTCTCCCCATTAAACAAACTATTTCGGTGGTTTCTTTTCAAAGTGGGAAAGGAAATATGGCCGCTTTGTACAGGTTTACAGCCCAACAGTCTAAAATAAAAGAGAATGTTTGCATCGATGGGACGAAAAATCGTGTGTCAACCTCTCCTCGTGAAAGAGAGAAATGAATATGCGTTATTTTAAGCAAAATGGAGAGACAAAAACTCAAGAACACCAGTGACCCAAGAGGAGGTCTTTCGGAAATCAAAGCTAAAATGCCAAAGGACATCGAAGGTTAATCCTTCGCGGAGGACCTCTTGGATTCCAATTAATGTGGTAAAGAATAGGGTTGACCTAGATGGTGATTATTCGTAAAACCTTTTAGAAATTTTTTTTGATTTATAAAAATTTTGGTAAAGGTGATAGAAATTCCCTTTTACCCCCTTGACGCGCAACGCTTTAGTTATTACATTTGAGCTCAAGGAAGGGAGGGAGTGTAGCTTTCTCTGAATTTCGCTGCGAAGGGTTTATTGCGGTAGAAGTGCTCCTTGTGGTTTTTATGGTTGTATTCGTTGAAGTGATCCCACTCTTTTCGATTGTCCAGACACGCAACGCCTACCTTTTAAAGCTTGTGGGCTGGCAGTTAGTGACCAAAATCCGCCAAGCAAAGATTGAATCCATCCAAAGTGGGAAGAACGTTCGCCTTTTTTTTGACACCTCTGGTAACCGGCTGCTTTACAAAGGAAAAAGTGGAAAAACCGAAGTCATCAATTTTCCCAGAGAAGTGACGCTCTATGCTACCAATTTTCCTTCCAATACCCTCTTTTTCTACCCTACCGGGGTTCCCTCCGTTGGAGGTACGGTTACTATAAGGTGGAAAGTGGAGAAGCGGTATATCATCGTTACTCCAGTTACTGGAAGGGTACGATTCAGTGAAAAACCACCGTTATGAGGAAGGCTTTACCCTTATTCAGGCCATAGTTTCGGTTTGTTTAGCCATAATGTTTGCTTCTCTTGTGTATTTTCAACTACAGATGATCAACCGGCTGGAAAGAAGAAGCGAAATTCTCATGGGAGCTCTTAATGTGGCTATCAATACCATGGAAAGCTTAAAATTACAAGATGACCTTTCGGTTGGTTTTGGAGAGGAAGCAGAAGGGGGGTTTTATGTCTTTACCCAGATTGAGGAATTTTCTTCTTCTCTCTATAGGCTCAAGGTGATGGTGAAAAAGGGGAATGAGGAAATTATCTCTTTGCAGACGCTCCGAAAAAAATAGGGGATTCACCATCTTGGAAAGCCTTCTTGGAGGAAATATGGCATTATTGGCTGCAATGCTTGTTTTCACGTCGCTACCACAGTATCTTATGATGTATGAACGCATGATTGCTCGGATAGAGCTCTCAGAGACATTGATGGTAACTGGATATACCCTTTTTCAGTTCTCGCGATACAGTTCTTCTGCAGAGCTTTTGCTTGAAGGGAAAAAGCTCAAATTGAACTTCCCTAATAATGGTATTGTAATTTATCAGGTAAACGAGACTCTGGTAGTCCTGAATAAAGGTGCGGCGAATCCGATCGCAGAGTGGTGCGATCAGGAAGCCGGGTTCCGGGTAGAAAAATTCTCTCAGAATAACGAAATTTTGAAAATTTCTGTTCCTTTTTCGTTTGGAAAGAAGCATGAAGAACTTGTGCTTCTGGTGGGACCCCACTTCTGGAAGCGGTAGGAAAGGTTTTTTGGAGCTTTCCATTCTGATGCTGATGGCTTTATCTTGTGTCCTTTCGGCTATCCTTGGAGTGTGGATGCGTTCCCATAGTCAGTTTATGCAGGCTTACGTGGGAGAAGTGAAAAAAGAGTACGAGATAGAAGGGGTTCTCTGGGAAACGGTGAGCCTCTTAGAAGAAAGAGGACCGGGTTTCATGCAGGAGAATTTGGTGTCTTCTTTTATGCCCTCCTATACGGTTACCATAACTGGTGATACAATAACCGTCAGAAGAGAAGGGGTTCTGCTCCTAGAGGCACGATTTCGGTGGAAGGAAGGAGTAATCGAACTGTTGTGGGTTGAAAATCCCTTCGTTAAGCCATATGCGAGGTAAAAAAGTGTTAGGAGTGGATTTAGGCGATTACTCTTTGAAGTACTGCCTATCACAGAAGAAAAAGGAGGGGCGGTTTGAGGTTCTTCGAGTCGGGGAGTTAGCACTCCCAGGAGAAGTGTTCTCGGAGGGGGAAATCAAGAGCAAGAATCTCCTGACTGAAAATCTTCGTCTATTCTGGCGAAGACATCGCCTTCCCCGTGAAATTGCTCTTGCGTTTTACCATCCTCAGATGGTGCTTCAGACAATTACTTTGCCTGAAATGTCTGAAGCAGAATTGGAAAACGCCATTCGATGGGAAGCCAGTTCAATCATTGTCGGTGAAGACAATCTTCAGGTTGGCTGGCAGATTCTCAAAAAAGACGAACGGGGATTAGAAATTCTTTTTTCTGCCTTTCCGGCGATTGCCGTAAATGCTTGTGTCGAATCCTTTTTGAAGGCTGGAATCAAAGTAGAAGCGATGGAACCCCAGTCCCTGAGTCTTCTTCGTGGCGTTCTGAGTATGGAAGAGGGTTTATTGCAGATTTCTTTCGTTATTCTGGACGTTGGATTTCAGAAAAGCATGATCACCTACTTTTCAGGAGGAAAGCTGGTTTTTTCTCGGTATTTTAGCTGGGGATTGAAAAGGGTGTGGAATGCATTACGTGAGAAGTTCAATCTACTCCCAGTGGAAATCATGGAAGTCATGAACCGGGGGAAGAACGAAGTGGACATTCCATACCAGTTGGAAGAGGCTGTGCAAGATGTCAGCCAGGATTTGATTGTGGAATTGCGTCGCTCTATCGCCTTTTTTCAGAGTGAATTCAAACTGGATACCACAAGCGGCAAGTGCCTGCTTACAGGTGGTGGTGCTTCGCTTTATCCATTGAGAAAAGAAATCCTGCAAAACGTGGCGCTTGATTGTCAGGAGGTCAAACCTCTTTTACTGGGTAAGGAAAAGGTTCTCAGTGGGAGATTTTTAACCGCAGTAGGAGTGAGTTTATGGAACTGAAGGTGAGTTACCCAGTAAAAATTAATCTCCTGCCCAAGAAGTACGTGGTGAGACGCGCCCCAAACTGGGTGCGATTATTTTTTCTGACTTTACTTCTGAGTTTTACCACATTTTATGTTTATACGTACCTTACTACCTGGCTGGAAGTCAATTCTCTTATTAGCCAAAATACAATTCTTGAAGCTGAATTGGGACAGCTCAGAGAAAGGGAAAAAAGATTCAAAGTGGTTCAGGAGGAAATCAATCGAATTGAAAAAAGGGTTGAGGTCCTCAAGTCTCTGGTCGTCAAGGAACCGGATTGGCTAAAGATTCTGGCTATCCTCGGAAGGAGTATGCCTCCGGATCTCTATCTTGAGGAAGCCAGTTTCGACTCCAATAAAATTGACTGTAAGGGTAAAGCACAGAGTATTTTCAGTGTTGCACGGTTTATTGAAATGATTTCTCGTTATCCGGACATTTTTTCCTCGGCGGACTTCCGCTCCCTCAATCTCACTCCGGATGGAGTAATGTACAACTTTGACCTTTCTCTGGAGCTGAAAAAACTATGAATTTTGAAAAGAACTGGTCGCTGTACCTTCTTTCGTGGGTTGGTGCTTTGATTCTTTTTCTTTTTTTTGTAATCACGCCGGTTTTGCACAAAGTTGATATGCTGTTGCAGGAAAGAGACCGCCTGCAGCAGGAAATTATGGTCCTGCAAAAAAGGGTCCAGCAACTTGAAGTACTCGAAACTAGGTTAGAAAGCTTGAAAGACATGGCCCAGATCTTGGAAGAACGGATTCCTAATGAGAAAGAAATTCCCAACCTCCTTTTGACCATTGAGGACGCTTCGTTCCTCTCGAACGTGGAACTCCTTTCTCTTGTGCCCCAGGGAATGCAATCGGGAAGCGATTATATGGAGTTTCCGTTGCAGGTTTCTTTGCGTACCTCTTTTCTCGACTTTTTGCTCTTTTTAAATTGTCTTCGTCAGTCACCACGCCTTGTTCAGGTCAAAAGTTTCAATTTTCGCAGAGAACAGGAAGGATTCCTGGTGAACGCTCAGTTGGTGACGTACCTTTTGAGTTTACCTTTACCGGAGATCCAGACTAAGGAGGGGACACCGTGAGGGGAAAAGAAAGTTATGCGGTTCTTCTCTTGGCCGTAGGATTCGGTGTGATGGTTTTTCTCAGTTATGATTTCATGGGAATGGGGCTGCGAAATCCGTCCTCTGCGCCCGTTTTGCCCCCCATCATTGTGGTACCGAAGTCCAACCTTTCTCCACCTCAGAATGAACCAGTGCAAAATTTCTTTCTTCCAGCGTATTCTGACCAGGAGTTACGGTCTTTTCGCGATATTTTCCTGGCGAAAAGGGGGATTTCCTCAGTAGAAGAGTTCATCATTGCCGTGGAAGAGCCGGATTCATCAACAGAGAAAAAGATTCCAGAAGTCGAACTCGAACCACTTCCAGAGGAACAATCTGTCCAGGTAACTGTGAAAGGGATGGTTGTTTCTCCACAGGGGAAGGCTATTATTGTAGAAATTGACGGGAATATTCGCATTCTTACTTCTCAAAAACCATTGCAAGAAGGTGTGAAATTGGTTAAAGTAGAGGGAAAACAGGTAACTCTTGAGTATCAGGGGAGGGAATTTGTATTTTCACTGGCCGAGTAAGAATCTTGGATGTTAGTCTTACAGTCCTTTTTCTCCTTGCCTTTGTCGCACCTCTATACGGTGCAACGCTCAAGGATTTATTTTGGCGGGCGGACCACGGTGAGATTAAGCTCACCTTCAAATTCAACGCGCCGGTGAAGTGGAAGGATGTCTCACCCGATGAATACCATCTGGCTTTAGAAGTGGAAGGTGCGCATAGTGGATTGCCCTACGCTGAAAGATCCATGACTGTCGGCCCTTTGCAGAAAATTATTTTTACCGAAAGAGAGTTAAAGCTCGTCATCTGGGTTGAACTCGATCGACCTACGACATATGAAGCCTATGATGAAGCCGGAGGGCGTCTGGTCAGTGTCATTCTGAAAGGCCCGTTTGAAACGAGGCCAAAGAAACAAAATCTCTATTCCTTTGATTTTTACGATACCGAAGTACGAGACGCGATCGTAGCCTTAGCCAAAGTGGCTGGTGTCAATGTGGTTGTCGATGACTCGGTAGAGGGGAAGATTACTGCTTCTTTTGAAAACCTTACCTTTGATCAGGCACTGGGATATATACTCACCATACGTGGTCTGGGGCAGGTAAAACTAGGAAATAACATTATCGTTGCTCGAAAAGAAAAACTCGACGAATCTTTTGGACTATTTGAAGTGCGCAGGTTTCCTCTCAAAAGTATCGCCCCTGAAAAGGCCCGAGAAATTTTGAACCTTGTTGTTCCAGCGGAACGTGTGGCCGTTGACGAAGGAAGCCGGGCTCTTGTTATTCGGGGAAAGGAAGAGGAGTTCAATCAGATAGTAGAAATTCTGAATAAAATCGACGTTGCTCTGAAAACTCAGACTTTTTACCTTTCCAATAATATTTATGAAGATGAAGCACAACTTCAGAAAATCCGGGAACTTCTGAGAATTGTTGTTCATGAAGAAGAACGGGTGAATTACGATTTCATGCAGAAGGCCTTCATTGTTCGGGGAACAGAAGAAGAAATCAAAGCTTGTGAGGAACTGCTCGTAAATTTAGACCGTAAGCTCCCTCAGATTATGATTGAGGCCAAGCTCATAGAAATTAACCGGGAAAAGGTTAAAGACCTGGGTGTGACCTGGACTTCTGGTGGAAAAGAAGGACAGATCGCCTTTGGAGAACTCACCCTGGGTGGTTCCATGGAGCGCCAGGAATTGATGGAAGTTACTCTTAAGGCTCTAGAAAAGAGAAATTTGGCTAGGTTGGTGGGGAATCCCAGAATTTTGACCCTCAGTGGGAAAACAGCCACCATTCATGTTGGAGATTCTATTCCCTTTCGGAACCTCCGCACCGATGAAGAAGGACGAATTCTTCCTGGAGAATTGCAGTTTCTCGATGTGGGAATTACCTTGGAAGTGACTCCGATCCTCACTTCAGAGGGGACGGTCGTGGTGCACGTCAAACCTGAAGTGAGCACCTACACCGAGAGAGAGTACGTACTGGCTGGACTGGCCTTTAAGGACCCGCAAACAAGTATTAAGAATGCCGATACCACTGCCCGTCTGCATCCGGGAGAAACTTTAGTGATTGGAGGACTCATCCGGAGTGAAGATATCGAAAACATTACCCGTATTCCTATTTTGAGCGAAATTCCGCTCATCGGAAGTCTCTTTACTCTCCGGAGCAAAACCCATAAAGAGACAGAGCTCGTTGTTTTTCTGACTCCTCATCTCATTGGGTATTGAAGGAGGACAGTGATGAAGGAATTAAGGTTCTTTGGTCTTGTAGTAAGCGTATTGGCGCTGTTTTTGTCCCTTGCTGGTTGTGGCTGGTTTTCCGATAATCCCATGTTTCCCAGAGCTAAGGTGAGTATCACTGGTGAAGTGGTTATGCCTTCCGAAACATTTACGAATAACTTGGGACTGGTGAAATTTACTTTTACACCGCTAAATAAAGTTGGTGTGCAGATAACTCAATATCGCCTTGAATACAAGAAGAAGGATGGTACGGCCCTTCCTCATCTTACTGCCACTTTGAGTACCAGCATCGATGTTATTCCACCGGATACACCCATGGCTTCTTTTGCTGGTACCGAAGCTTTTTCAGTGACTCGAGAAATTGACCTTTTGCCTGCGGATGTTGAAGCGTACCTAAAGTCAAATCGTATCCCAGCCGTAGTGGTTACCATCACCTTCAGCGGTGTGGATTATGCGATGCATGATGTGAGTTATGAGGGAGGGGCATTCAGATTCAACATGTTGGAAGGACTGCCTTCAGGGTTAACACTGGAATTCTTCTGTACCGTTGAAGAGGGCTGTGCTTCCTGTGGGAACACGGCTGCAGCCAATATCGGTTGTGCTCTTACGGGTGAATATGACGTGATGGTCATCACCAAAGTGGAATTCTATATCAATGGGGAGCCGGCCGGTATCGATGTCACAGCACCTTTTGTATCTGATACCGTGAGGATGAAGCCGAATGATTCAGTTGTTGGTGTAGCTCTGGTGCATGACATCAATGGTGGTATGTCTACGGTAACGAATGTAGCAAAGGTGGAAGAGGTTTGTATGGTTGCTTCCCCAACACCTACGCCTGGTCCATAGCAAAATGAGCACCAAATGATTTCCAGGATTGCTCTTCTGGGCTTTATGGGAAGTGGCAAGACGACTATTGGCTGGATGGTAGCAGAATCATTACGTTGGCGCTTTTTAGATACTGATTCCTTGGTTGAAGAACAAACCGGCTTTTCTATTCCCCACCTCTTTGAGCAGTATGGAGAGGAATACTTCCGCCGGTGGGAAACCAGAGTGTTAAGAGAAGTCGCTAATAAGGAGAGAATTGTTCTGGCCACTGGTGGAGGACTGCCAATAAAAGAAGAGAACTGGGAAATCCTCAAGAGGTATTTCCTGACTGTTTTTCTGCGCTGGAAGTTGGACACGCTCTACGAGCGGATTAAAAACGACCCGGGAAGACCATTAACCATAAGATATCCTACGCTGAAGCACCTGGAAACACTGTACCTTCAGAGGCTCCCTTTTTATGAACGAGCCAGTGTTATAATAGATGGAAATGGAATGACCAAAGAAGAAATCGTTGAGGAGATCATACGGCATGCGAAAAATTGTGGTGTCGCTCTCTGAAGGGAGGTCGTACCCAGTTTTCGTTGGAAAAATGTTGTTCGGCGAAAAGGGGTGGAAGGATTGCGTCTTTTTTCCATCGAAAAGAGGGGTACTTATTACCAACACCACTTTGGATGCGCTTCACACCGACAAACTTGTGTCCTCTTTCGAACAGGAAAAATTCACTCTGGGAAAAGTGGTTATTCCGGATGGAGAAGCACACAAGAATCTGACCACGGTAGAAGCAATTTATCATGAACTCATCAGGTTCGATATAGACCGCAGGAATTTTCTACTTTCGTTTGGTGGAGGTGTGGTGACGGATATCACCGGTTTTGTGGCTTCGACGTTTTTGCGAGGGATAGATTACTTTCAGATTCCCACCAGTTTATTGGCCCAGGTGGACAGTTCCATCGGGGGGAAGACGGGAGTGAATCTCCAGGAGGGGAAGAATCTGGTGGGGACGTTTTACCAACCTCGGGGAGTTTTCATTGACCTCTCTTTCCTGGAAACACTTCCAGAGCGAGAGTACCGAGAGGGTTTAAGTGAAATTTTGAAGGTGGCTTTTCTCAGTGGTGGTGATTTCCTTGAATTTGTTGAGAAGTATCGAGAAGCCATAAAGAGAAGGGATTGGGAGGTACTGGAAGAACTGGTAATTCTGGCTGTGGATTTTAAAAGAAGGATTGTGGAGGAAGACGAAAGAGACAGAGGTTTGCGGAGCATCTTGAACTACGGCCACACCGTTGGGCATGCTTTGGAGAAAGCGCTGGGTTACGGGGTCATCCGTCACGGGGAAGCGGTGGCCATCGGAATGGTGGGAGAGGCTTTCCTGGCCTGGAAATTGGGTATGTCTAATGAGAAGATTTTCAAGCAACAGAGAGCAATTTTACAGAGTTTTGGGCTCCCAGTCTCCCTTGAGTATCCGCTCGACAGGTTAACTTGTGTCTCGGCCCTTTGTCGGGATAAAAAGAAAGAGGAAGGTCAAATCCGCTTTGTTTTTCTTAAGGACTTTGGTTCCCCCCAGTGGGGAGTCGAGGTGAACGAAAACGATCTTGAGTGGGTTTTATCTTTTCTGGAAAAAAGGGAGGAATAATGAGGCTTCTTATTATCTTTGGACCAAACCTTAATCTTTTGGGAGAGAGGGAAAAAGAAGTTTACGGGTCATTGAGTTTTCAAGGCCTCAAAGTGATGCTTGAAGAGGAAGCCAAAAGGATCAACGCGAGGATAGAAATTTTCCAGTCGAACCACGAAGGGGAAATTATCGATTGTATTCATAGAAACCGAAAAGAGGTGGACGGAATTATCATGAATCCTGGGGCATACACCCATTATAGCCTTGCCATCAGGGATGCTGTTAAGGCTGTCAACATTCCCACCATTGAGGTGCATCTTTCCAATATCTATGCTCGGGAGGAGTTCCGCCATCACTCGGTTATCGCCCCAGTATGCTGGGGGCAGATTTCTGGTCTCGGTCCTTGGGGATTTGTTCTGGCAATGGAAGCATTTGCTCTGAGAGGAGAAAAACATGAACTGGGAGAAACGTGTTGAAGCCCTGACGAAAGTTTTGGAGCGCCCTCTGCTTGTGACGCATCCGGCAGACCTTTTCTACCTCTCGGGCTTCACTGGTTCTGCGGGGTTTTTGCTTCTTTTCCAAGAACGAGAACCGGTCTTTTTCTGTGACGGACGATATACCACGCAGGCGCAGGAAGAGCTAAAAATTAAGGCACAAATTCTGGAGTTTCGCCATCAGGTGGCTAAGAATATTGCGGAGAAAATGAAAGAGGAGGGGAAAAGAGAGCTTTCTGTTGATGAAAGGGTGAGTTGTGCGTTCATTCGTTCTTTAGAAGGGGAAGGATTGAATCCAACCGCCATGATTTCTCCAGTGAGAAACCTCCGAATGAAAAAGGAATCTGAGGAATTGGCCATGATCAAGAAAGCACTGGCCATATCGGAAAAAGCCTTTGAGAGGGTTGTGCCCTTTTTAAAACCTGGGATACGAGAGAGAGACGTTGCCATTGAACTTGATTATCAGATGCGGGCTTTGGGAGGAGAAGTGGCTTTCCCAACCATTGTCGCCGCAGGGAGGCGCACGGCACTTCCCCATGCCCACCCTGAAAAGACGAAGCTTGAGTGGGAAAGCTGGGTTTTGGTTGACTGGGGAGCTCGGTACAAGGGATACTGTGCCGACCTCACCCGTACTGTATATCTTGGGAATCGGCATAATGAACAATTTCGAAAGATATTCCAGTGGGTTCGTGACGCACAGAAATTAGCTAAAGAGCATCTCAGAGAAGGGATGGTTGCTTGCCAGATTGACGAAATCGTGAGAAAATCTCTTTCTCAGAAAAAAATCGAAGCGTATTTCACTCATGGTTTGGGACATGGGGTGGGCATAGAGATTCACGAAGAACCGGCCATCAATCCACAGAGCCAGGTTGTGCTTTCTGAAAACATGGTGGTAACCGTTGAACCGGGGCTCTATTTTCCAGAATGGGGGGGAGTTCGTCTGGAGAGCATGGTGGTGGTCAAAAGAGATGGTTGTATTACGCTCGATCAACTGAATCCATTCTAAGAAGGGAGGAAGAAAATGCCTGACTACATCTCGAGTAACGATCTGCGTGTAGGTACCTGCATTGAAGTTGATGGCGTCCTATACGTGGTTACGGCCTTCCAGCATACCAAGGTGGGAAAATGGGGGGCGATCATGAAAACCAAGTTGCGCGATATTAATACCGGGCTTACGGTGGAAAAAAGCTTTCGTGCTGGGGAAAAAGTAGCCCGGGTAGTTCTTGAAGGAAAGAACGCTCAGTTCATGTACAGGACTGGTTCTGATTACCACTTCCTGAATCTTGAAACCTATGAAGAGATGACCCTTCCTGAAGATATGGTGGGTGAAGCCAGGGAGTTTCTGGTAGAGAACTTGGAAGTTGAAATCCTGACTCACGAAGGGAAACCCATTACGGTGAACGTGCCGCCATTTGTGGAGCTTGAAGTGGTCGATACCCCTCCGGGGATACGGGGTGACACGGCTTCGGGGGGTTCTAAGCCTGCGATTCTCGAAACCGGTCTGACTATTCAAGTTCCACTTTTTGTCAATCCTGGGGACCGAATCCGAATCGATACCCGGACGAAAGAGTATCTGGAGAGAGCCTAAGGGGTGAGCATTCTGAAAGGCGTTGAAATTGGCTCTTCACAGGGAAAAATCACGTATGCACTCAGGGTTTTACAGAAAATCGTGGAGCGAACCGTGTTACAACATCGAGGAATCGAGTCTTTGGAGAAAGGTCGGGATGAGAGTATCCGGATTGAGGTTCGCAAGGGATTGATCGCACTCAATCTTTTTCTCATTTTTAACCTGGAGAGGCGTGTTCCAGAAGTGGCTTGGGAACTCCAGAGAAATCTCAAGGAAATCATCGAGAAGCGTACCGGTATCAGGGTGGGGCAGATTAACGTTTATGTTCAGGGATTTGACTCTCGAAGAATGGAACACGTTCCCTTTTCGGTGATTTCAGAATAGGACGCTACGGTGAGGACACAGGCGCGGGAGATTGCTTTTCGTATACTTTTCCAGAAAGATCTGCGGGGAAAGAAGATGAGCGAGATTCTCCCGCTGATTAAGGTTCCCCAAGTTTGGGACGAAAAAACCATTTCTTTCTTTTTAAAATTGACGAAAGGTCTAGAAGAAAAATTGGAAGAGGTGGATCAGACCTTAACTGAGAGTATAGAAGGATGGTCTTTGGCGCGCTTAGCAAGTGTGGACCGCAACATCTTACGTATTGCAACGTATGAGATTCTTTTCCTTCCGGAGATTCCGGTTACTGTGGCGATTAATGAAGCCGTGGAGCTTGGAAAACGATACGGGACCGAAGAATCGGGGAAATTTATTAATGGAGTCCTCGGGCGCCTTTTGAAAAAATTGGGCGATGATCGCAGGAAGGACATGAATGATGAGTAATATTGAACAGTTCTTGAAGGAAAATGCTCAGGAAGTGGACAAGTTTGTTGAAAACTATCTTTCCTTGCAAAGAGTTCCACCTCAGTTGTTCAAGGCCCTGCGCTATGGTGCTATCGGAGGAGGTAAAAAAATCCGAGCTTCACTCCTTTTCGCTGCCGGTGAAGCGTACGAGGTGAGTAGGGCAACCCTTTTGCCTCTGGCCGCGGGAATTGAGATGATCCACACATTTTCTCTGGTTCATGATGATCTTCCCTGCATGGATAACGATGATTACCGGCGGGGAAAACCGAGTATGCATCGTGCTTTTGGTGAGGCCATGGGAGTGCTGGTGGGTGATGCGCTCTTGGTGGAGGGATTGTCTCTTTTCATGAACAATGAAGGTTTTATTCAATCTTTTGGGGCGGAACGGACCCTTGAGATGGCTCAAGTTATCTTGAGAGCCTTGGGGGGAGAGGGAATGGTGGGAGGGCAAGTCCTTGACCTTGAATACCAGGGTAAAGACGTAAAGGAAAATGAGGTGTATGAAATTTACCATATGAAAACAGCTTGCTTTATTCAGGCTCCGGTTATGTGTGGTGGAATAGCAGGAGGAGCAGACCAGAAGGAGAGAGGAGTTCTGGCAAAGTTTGGATTGAAGCTCGGGATATGTTTTCAGATTAAAGACGATCTCCTTGATGTCACACAGGAGAGCAGCATCCTGGGGAAAACAGCTGGTAAAGATGTAAAACAGGATAAGGCAACTCTGATAAAGATAAAGGGTATGGAAGCAGCTGAAAAAGTTCTGCAGGATGAATTTGAGCAGGCTGTAACGCTCCTTTCTTCTCTGGATCGCTCTTTTGAACGACTTCTGGGTATTGCTCGTTTTATTGTAGAACGCCGGTGTTAAATTCAGTGTATGGGGAATCCAGAAAAGAAGGTTCGACTGGATGAGTTTCTGGTCAAAACCGGTTTCTGCGAAAGCCGGGAAAAAGCACAGCGGCTGATCCTTGGTAACCAGGTCAGGGTTGAAGGATACCCATATCTCCTTAAACCTTCTACAAGAGTTATGCCTGATGCGGTTGTCTTTGTACTAAAGAAACCGCGTTTTGTAGGTCGAGGAGGGGAGAAATTAGAAAAAGCGCTGCAGGAATTCTCTCTTTCTCTTGAGGGTCTTTCTTTTGCCGATATTGGTGCTTCAACCGGTGGTTTCACCGATTGCCTTCTCCAACATGGGGCGAAGAAAGTGTACGCCGTTGATGTGGGATATGGGCAACTCCACGAAAGTTTGCGCCAGGATCCCAGAGTCGTGGTTTTGGAAAGAGTGAACGCTCGGTATCTCACCCTAGAACAGATTGGGGAATTTCTGGATGGGGTTACCATCGACGTCTCTTTTATTTCTCTCACTTTGCTCTTTGCTCCCTTAGTACGCCTTTTGAAGGAAGGAGGCATTCTTATCGCGTTAATTAAGCCTCAGTTTGAAGCTGGAAGAGAGAAAGTCAAAAAAGGGGTGGTGAAGGCACCCCAGGTTCACGAAGAAGTTCTCACGAACGTTCTTCAGGAAGCAGAACGCTCTATGCTCTCCCTTTGTGGCCTTACTTTTTCTCCTCTCCTTGGACCTCAGGGGAACATCGAATTTCTGGGATGCTGGCGTAAAACAGGTCTATCCTTAACGAAAGAGGAAAGAAGAAGTATAATAATGAAAGTGGTGGAAGAAGCACACATGTTTTTTAAAGACAGAGGAATAGTTCATGGGGTTGAATAATTTTATTCTGATTCTTGTTTCGGTATTGGTTGGAGTTGTATTTTTGACGCTGAAAATGATTTCTCTCTGGCGAGCAAGGCGCTTGCGGAGAATTTTTGCCCATGCTCACGAGGTAGAGAAAAACGCTTTTCAGTTACTTGAAAAAAAGGGGTACCGAGTACTAGGAGAACAGGTGGAAAAAGAAGCTTTTATGATTGTTGATGGTCAAAGGGTTCTCTATCGGGTTCGGGCTGACTACCTTCTCCGCAAAGGAAATAGGACCTATGTTGCTGAGGTGAAAACGGGAGATCAAGCCGTTAGCGTTCTTCAATCTCATACTCGAAGACAGCTTTTAGAGTATTATCTGGTGTATAAACCTCAAGCGGTGCTTCTGGTGGACGGAGAGGAGGGAACAATTGTAGAGGTTGTTTTCCCCGGCAGAAACAATGGTCTTAAGATATGGGAATGGGGAACAATTGTTTTTCTCTTGGGTTTTGTGGTGGGACAATGGATCAGTCTTCTCTAAGTTACGTTCACATCTTTACCAAGAAAAATAATTCCCGGGTTCAGGAGGAAGCCAAGAAATTGGCCGTATTGCTTCATTCCTTTCGGGTGGAATGTGCTTTCTTTACTGAACATGAAGAGAGGAATGAACAGCCTCAGATGGTTTTCGTTTTGGGTGGAGACGGGACCTTTCTCTCGGCAGTCCGTCATTACGCCCCACTGGGTATTCCCCTTCTGGGAATTGACATGGGGGGATTAGGTTTTCTTGCTGAAGTCAGTGTTGAGAATATGCTTGAAGCGGCGGAGAAATTGTTGCAAGGAAAATACGGCGTTGAAGAGCGCATGATGGTTCAGTGTGAAATTGTTCATCAAGATGGAACGGTAGAAACCGATTTCGCTTTGAACGATGTAGTCATATACCGGGGGCCATTTGCTCAGATGATTCGCCTTTCCACTTACGTTGACAATGAATTCCTGGCCTCTTTTCCTGCTGACGGCCTGATTGTGGCCACTCCCACTGGTTCAAGCGCGTATTCTCTTTCCGCGGGAGGGCCGGTGGTATTCCCGACGCTTGCAGTTTTCATTGTGACACCAATCTGCGCCCATACCCTGTACGCCCGTTCCATTGTGGTACCGCCAACTTCCTGTGTTAAGGTAGTTCTGGAGTCCTTGAAAGAAGGAACAATGGTTACTCTGGATGGACAACGGGGATATGCTCTCTCCAAAGGGGAACACCTCAAAGTATATCGAGCTTCTTTTGCGGCGCGTTTTATTAAACTCTTTGCAGAGCGGCACTTTTATACGCTTCTCCGGAATAAACTCTCCTGGGGTATTGACATTAGGAAAAGGATCGAGCCGGAATGTTAAAGACGCTCGTGGTCAAGAATTTTATAATTGTAGAACATCAGGAAATCGAATTTCATCCTGGACTTAACATTATTACCGGTGAAACTGGGACCGGTAAATCGCTCCTCGTTAACGCTTTACTTCTTCTTCTTGGAAGCCGTTTCAGGGAAGAGTGGATTCGTCAAGAAAGAGATGTAGCCTTGGTGGAGGGATGTTTCGAAATTGCCGGCCACGATGTCCTCAGAGAAAAAATGAGAAAACTCAATCTTGACCATGAAATACGCGATAGGGTGGTTATTTCCCGAGAGATTGCTCGGACTGGAAGGAGCAAGACTCGTCTCAATGGGAGGGTCGTCCCGGCTCAAGTTGCAAAAGTGGTCGCTTCTTTGCTTGTGGATGTGTACGCTCAGGGGGATCAAATTCGTTTTCTGGAACCGGAAAATAAATTTACCATTCTGGATACCTTCCTTTCTGAAGAAGGAAAAACATTGAAAAGAACCTATCAGGAGTTTTTTGAAAGGTTCAAATCGATCGAAGAACACCTCCAGGGATTATGGCAGGGAAAAGAAGAACGAATGAAAGAGTATGAAGAAATTTTACGGGAAATGGAAGAAGCGAAAATTGAGCCAAGGCGGGTTGAAGAAACAGAAGAAGAATTCCGGCGTCTGAGCAACTCCCAAGCTTATCTTGAAGCAATTGATTCTCTTCTTGCACTCCTTTTTGGCGGAGAAGAAGGAGGAGGATTCCTGAGCCGTCTAACGCGGGTTAAGGGGCTTTTGCGTACCCTTCCTGATGACTTCCCTTTCTTCTTACCTTCCTCTGTGTTTGAAACTCTGGAAAGGGTAGAAATTGATTTGCGGGAATTATCGCATCTTGCGCGCCGGGCTCAAGAGGCTTTCTCGTTTTCTCCCGAACGCGTTGAAGAGCTGGAACGGGACATCAGTGAGATTGAGCGGCTGAAACGTAAGTATCGCCTGCTTACTACGGGTGATTTATTATCTTTTCGGGAACGAATTATCCAAGATCTTGAGACCATCAAGCGGGAAATTGCTGAACGGGAGCGGTTAAAGAACGAAAGATGGATTATTTTAGAGGAAATGAGAAAGGTGGGGGAGAAGCTGAGTCGAGAACGAAGAGAGGCAGCTCAAGTGCTGCGGGAAAAAGTAGAAAAAGAGTTAAAAGAGCTGGTATTCCGTAAAGTTGAATTCGTCCCCTTTTTAGAAAAGCTTCAGGAACCAGGAAACTCTGGTCTTGACCGGATTTCCTTTCTGGTATCGCTCAATCCCGGGGAAATACCTGCGCCAGTGGAGGAAGTGGCCTCTGGTGGAGAGCTGTCCCGTATTATTCTTGCTCTCAAGTCGGTTACTTCTGGTTTGTCCAGTGTTCCAACCCTGATTTTTGACGAGATTGATCAAGGTATCGGAGGGAAAACAGCTCTCTGGGTAGGAGATAAGCTCCGGAAACTGGCCCGAAACCATCAGGTGATATGCGTCACCCATCTTCCACAAATTGCGGCTTTTGCTCATCATCATTTGAAGGTGGAAAAGTTTGATGACTCTGTAAAAACCTGGACTCAGGTGAGTTATCTACGAGGAAAAGAGGAAAGAGTAAAAGAAATAGCTCGGATGATGGGAGACGAAGGAAAAGAAATTTCTGCGTTGACCTATGCGGAGCTTCTAGTGGAAAGAGCGCACAATGAGAATTCTTAAATCCACTCAATTCTTCTCTGATACCCTGTCTGGGAACGATGTTTTTATTCTTGCCGGTCCGTCTGGAGTTGGAAAGACAGAGATTACGCTCAATCTTGCCGCTTTCCTTTCCAATTCTACAGTGGTGGATCTCGATTTTTGTAAAAGTGATTTCACGCTGCGAAGCGATCGGTTCTGTGCTCCAGTGCCTGTTCCTCAAAGGAACAATCCTTTCCGTTATGCCGATGTACCCACCATCGACCAGAAACTCCTTTCTTTGGTGGGCCGGGCAGCTATTCATGGTCAGGTCGTTATCGATTTGGGAGGCGACCGTCAGGGAATGAAGATATTTCAGGTTATAAAACCCATTTTACTCAAAAAAAGGTGGCACTTGAGTTTGGTGGTGAATTTTTCTCGCCCATTTTTTGAAGAAGAAAGGGATTATTGTGCCTTTGTAGCCAAAATCGAGGAAATGTTTGACCTTCGGTTTCACTCCATCATTGCCAATACTCATCTTATGGAACTGACCGATTGGGCTATGCTCTGGAAGAGCTGGCAAAAGACAAAGGAACTTTCGCATATGATTTCTTTGCCCCTTCTTCTTGCTACAGTTTGGGAAGGAATGGTATCTGCCGACCATCGATGGGAACGTTTTGAAGGTGCTGTGGCGGCTATTCGGAGATTTCTGCGTTTACCATGGGAGGAATGAGTATGAAAGAGGCAGTGAAAGGAATAGTCCTGATAGATGAAGAGTTTTGTAAGGGTTGTGGGCTATGCGTGCGAATTTGTCCCAAAAGGGTTCTGGCTATCGCCGAGCGTTTCAATTCCAGGGGGTATTACCCTGCCTGTGTGGTGAAGAAAGAAGAGTGTATCGGTTGTGGTTTCTGTGCCCAAGTTTGCCCAGACGTTGCCATTACGGTGTACAGGGGGTGAATGCATTGGAAAAAATTCTCATGAAGGGGAACGAAGCTCTGGCAGAAGCGGCTGTAAGGGCCGGTTGTCGGATGTACTTTGGGTATCCCATTACTCCTCAGACGGAAATCAGTGAATATCTGTCTCTTCGTCTTCCCCAGGTGGGGGGAGTTTTTTTGCAAGCTGAAACCGAGGTGGCTGCGATCAATATGGTTTATGGAGCCAGTGCTACTGGAATGCGGGTTATGACTTCTTCTTCTGGACCTGGAATCAGCCTCAAACAGGAAGGACTATCAGCTTTAGCCATCGCAGAGCTTCCCTGTGTGGTGGTGAACATGGTGCGAGGTGGTCCGGGTGTGGGCAATATCCAGCCGGCTCAGAGCGATTATTTTCAGGCAGTAAAAGGAGGAGGGCATGGAGATTACAAAGTTATTGTGCTTGCCCCTTCTTCGGTTCAAGAGCTGGTGGATTTCACCTATCGGGCATTTTATCTCGCTGACAAGTACTGTAATCCAGTGATCATCCTGGGAGACGGAATGTTAGCCCAGATGATGGAACCGGTAATTTTTGCCGAACCTGATTTTCCCCCGCTTCCTCCTAAAGACTGGATTATCCAGGGTAAAGGCCGAGGCGAAAGAAAATTCATCGTCTGCTTCGCGCTTGACCCCCAGAAACTCGAAGAACTGAACCTCAAATTGCAGAGGAAATACCGCCTGATGGAGGAACAGGAAACCGATTTTGAAGTACTTGGGGAGGACGATGCAGAATTGCTTCTGGTTGGCTTTGGAACCGTGGGGAGAATCCTGAAAACTGTAGTGAGAGAAGGGAAAAAAGAAGGCATAAAATGTGCGCTTTTCCGTCCGATAACGCTTTTTCCTTTTCCCTATGGTCAGTTGAAAGAGGAAGCAAGGAGAGTGGGGAGGGTTCTGGTGGTAGAGATGAACCTCGGGCAAATGGTGGAGGACGTGAGGCTTGCCGTAGAAGGAATAGTCCCGGTATTCTTTCATGGTCGAACGGGGGGAATGATTCCCAAAGTGGAAGAGATTCTGGAAAAGGCCCGCCAAATCCTTCGAAATGAGGTGTACCATGAGAGTCGTTTTTGAAAGGCCCAGAACCCTCATTAAAAAACCATTCACGTACTGTCCTGGGTGTCATCACGGGCTTGCTCAGAGGTTAATTGCTGAAGTCATTGATGAACTGGATATCGGAGCAGTAACTATTGGGGTGGGTCCCATTGGGTGCTCGGTGTACATCTACGAATTCCTCAATGTTGACTTTGTCGTGGGTGGTCATGGAAGAGCCCAGGCTGTGGCCACGGGAATTAAAAGAGCCCTTCCAGATCGAGTGGTCTTTTCCTATCAGGGGGACGGAGATATTGGAGCAATTGGCACTGCCGAAGCTATCCATGTTGCCAACAGGGGTGAGCTTATCACCTCGTTTTTTATCAACAATGCGGTTTTTGGGATGACTGGAGGACAGATGGCTCCAACCACACTCCTTGGTCAAAAAACGAAGACGTCACCTTTGGGGAGGGATGCTAAGGTCCACGGTTTTCCACTGAGACTCGCTGAAATGTTGAAGGTTGCTGAGGGGAGTGCCTATATTGCCCGAGTTGCCCTTACTCAGCCTCACTTGATAAAACAGGCTCGGGAATGTATTAAAAAAGCCTTTTTAGCCCAGATTGAAAAAAAAGGGTTTTCTCTGGTAGAAATCCTCTCTCCCTGTCCTACCAACTGGGGAATGACACCAGAGGATGCGGTCAAGTGGCTGGAAGAGAAAATGATCCCATACTTTCAACTGGGGGAGATTAAGGTGAAAGAAGGGGATTTCAATGGAGCATCATGAAATACTCATCGGTGGTTTTGGGGGGCAGGGAATTCTCTTTCTAGGCAGGGTTCTTGCCACTGCCGGTATGGTAGAAGGATATGAAGTGAGCTGGTTCCCTTCGTATGGTCCAGAAATGCGCGGTGGGACGGCAAACTGTACCGTCATCATCTCTAAAGAAAAAATTGGAGCTACCGTTACGGATCATCCACATGTACTTGTGGCGATGAATGCACCTTCTTTTTTCCGATTCGCTCCTTTGGTGCGGCAGGGTGGACTTATTGTGGTCAACTCCTCGCTCATTTCCGGATGCTCTACCCCCGAAGGAGTCGAAACCTTGAAAATCCCGGCAAACGAGTTAGCCGGCAAAAAAGTGAATGCTCCGGAGACGACCAACATCGTCATGCTGGGGGCTTTGCTTGCTCAAAAAACTGTGGTACGCTTTGAGAGCGTGGAAGAATCCCTGAAGCTGATCCTTAAAGGAAAAAAGGAAGTTTTCCTTCAGCTGAACCTGGAGGCGCTGCGGGTAGGGAAACATTTTGTTGAACAGGGAGGGAAAGTCTATGCTCGTTAGAGACCGTATGCAGAGGGAAGTGATTGTGATACCGAGCTCAACTACGATCCTTGAGGCTCAGAAAATTATGAAGGACCGAAAGATAAGGAGATTACCGGTGGTTAACGGAGGAAAACTCGTGGGCATTGTCACCTACAACGACCTTCTGGAAGCTTCTCCTTCTAAAGCAACCTCGCTGAGTCGATTTGAAATCACCTATCTCCTCAGTAGGATGACCGTGGCTGATATCATGACTCGAAAAGTTGTTTTCGTTGAACCTGATGTGCCCATTGAAGAAGCGGCCCTTATTATGAACAAAAATCACATCGGAGGGTTACCGGTTGTGGAAGAGGATAAATTGGTGGGTATTATTACTGAATCGGACATCTTTGAGATTTTTGTGGAAACGCTGGGAATGAGAGAGCGGGGATCCCGACTCACTCTGGAGCTTCCTCAAAAACCTGGCATCCTCTATGAGGTGACCCGGATTATCAAAAATCACAACGTTAACATTCTTAGTCTGGCCACTTTCTATGATGAACAAATGCCAGAATACCGCTATGTGGTGTTACGCATTAGTACTTTGGAACCGCAAGACCTGGTCAGAGAGCTGGAAGGACATCCGGAGATCAGGGTGAAACACGTATGGATTAGCCCCGAGGAGGCAGAGTGATGTTTTTCCCCTATGACGAACGGCGAAAGGAAGGTCTGACCTTACCCCAAGAAATTCAGGAGAAGGTACTTGTAGAAACTCATATTTTACGTATGGTGAAGAAGACCTACGCAGGAGGAATGGAGAGGGTATATCTTGAACATCCTGGGGCGGTAACCATTGTGGCCACAACTCTAGATAACAGGCTTATTTTGATCAAACAGTTTCGAGCTCCTGCCCGGGAATGGTTGTGGGAAATTCCGGCTGGAACCTTGGAACCTCGGGAAGACATTTTGAAATGTGCCCAGCGGGAGCTTGAGGAGGAAACGGGTTTTTCTTCTCAAGAATGGAGTTATCTTTTTCCAGTTTTCCTGGCCCCCGGTTATAGCAGTGAGATCATTCACTTCTTCCGAGCCCGAAATGCTGTCCCGGTGGAAAACGCCAAAGAGGGGGATGAAGACGAAGTCATATACTATCTCCGGGTGGACCGGAACGAAGCCATGGAAATGCTTCGCAGGGGTGATATCAAGGATGCGAAGACCATGATTGGTGTTCACATATTTGTGGAGGAATAGAATGCGAGTTTTCATCACTCTCCTTGATGGAGTAGGAATGGGTGAACTTCCCGATGCCTATCTTTATGGGGATGAGGGGAGTCATACCCTCCGGAACACGGCTCTTTTAACCGGAGGACTTAAGCTTCCTCATCTGGAAAAGCTTGGCCTGGGGTGGATTGATGAGATACCAGGGGTTAATGCCGCACTTCCCATAGAAGGCTCATACGGAAAGATGCGGGAACGTTCCCCTGGAAAAGATACCACCAGTGGGCACTGGGAAATTGCCGGTGTTGTACTCTCACAACCTTTTCCGGTTTACCCTTCCGGGTTTCCCGAGGAAATCGTGGACGCGTTGCAAGTGGTGATTGGTACGCCTATTCTGGGAAATAAGCCGGCTTCTGGAACGGCGATTATCGAAGAGCTGGGCGAAGAACATCTCCGCACTGGCTTTCCTATCGTGTATACTTCAGCAGATAGTGTCCTGCAAATTGCTGCTCACGAAGAAGTTATTCCTCCTGAGCAACTGTACGCCATGTGTGAAAAGGTACGACAAGTGATGAAGGGAGAACACGCTGTAGCCAGAATTATCGCCCGCCCTTTCGTTGGAAAACCGGGACATTTCGAGCGGACTCCCCGCCGTAGAGACTTTTCTTTACCACCTCCAGAGACAACCATTCTTGATGTCCTTCAGGAAAATGGGAAAAAGGTCATTGGTATAGGGAAGATTAAAGATGTTTTTGCGGGAAGAGGTCTCGGTGAGAACATTAAAACGGCCAACAACTTCGAAACCTTTCGAGTTCTGCGGGAGATTCATCGGAGTAGAGATGGGGATCTCATCTGGGCTAATTTTAACGATTTTGATACGATTTTCGGTCATCGCAATGACCCCAAAGGATTTGCAAAGGCTCTTGAAGAATGGGATAGGGAACTGGGAAATTTCATCCCTTCTCTTGGTCGTGAAGAGGTTCTTTTTATTACCAGTGATCATGGATGCGATCCAACCACGCCGAGCACTGACCATTCCCGGGAATACGCGTTGCTCCTTGCTTTTGGCTTGAAAATGCGAAGAGGAATTTCTCTTGGTGTACGGGAGAGTTTTGCGGATCTGGGGGCAACAATCATGGAAATAATAGGGGTAAGCTGGAGTGGAAAAGGAACAAGCTTTGCTCCGCTTCTTATATCCTCCTGACGCTTTAAAAAAAATCGTAGCGGTGGTTTCCCGGTTTCCTCGCATACCCTTTATGAGCATTATTGCTGGCTCAGGGTGGAAAGATGTAGTTGAGGGACAGGTTCTTGAGATATTTTCCTACCAGGATTTTGGCATTCCTTTTCACCATGATGTGGAAGGACACTCCGATCAAGTACGCCTTCTGGAAAAGGATAACATACCGATTCTCGTTTTTGGAGGTCGGCTTCATCTTTACCAGGGGTACCGTTACGAAGAAATAGTCTTGCCGGTTATTGTCTCCTTTCTATCCGGGGTTAAGGTACTTCTTATCACTAACGCTGCCGGAAGCCTCCATTGGAAGATCCCGCCTGGGAATCTTTGTCTCCTCACCGACCAGGTTGATTTTACTTTTGTGCCTGATCCACCGGTATTTCGAAATAAACCCTGTTTTTCAGCAGAGCTTTGCCATCTCGCTTGGAAAGCAGCGCAAAACAAAGGTTTTTCTCTTTTTCAGGGTACCTATGTGGGGGTGCTGGGTCCTTCGTTTGAGACTCCAGCAGAAATCCGAATGCTTGCTCGATTTGGGCAGGTGGTAGGGATGTCTACGGTCAAAGAAACCAAAATGGCGGCCAACCTTGGTCTTCCGGTTTGTGGTTTCTCGCTTGTAACCAACTGGGGTAGCGGTATGATTTCCTTACCTCTTTCTCATCAGGAAGTCCTGGAGCTTTCTCTGCGTTCGAAACATCTGATGCAGGAATTTACCAGTGCTCTAATTCAGGAGGTTTCCAGAGCGTGGAGATTGTAGTAAGTCATGAAGGAACTGACTTTGACGCCTTTGCTTCCATGTTTGCCATCACCAAACTTTTTCCAGGAACTCAAATTGTCCTTGGTGGGAGCGTGAACCGAAATGTGCGTCATTTCCTTTCTCTCTACGGGAAATTTTTTCAGTATCTCAAAGAAAGAGACGTTGACTGGAAGCAGATCAAGAAAGTATATGTGGTCGATACTCCATACTTTGAACGCCTGGGAAAGATCGGAGAACTATGGCAGAAGAGAGAAACTGAGTTTTTGGTTTTTGATCATCATCCTGAAGAAAAATTGAAGAATCTTCCCAATGCTGTTCTCAAAGAGTATGGGGCCTGTACCACGATTCTGGTAGAAATGATTCAAGAAGCATCTCTTCCCCTTTCTCCACTGGAGGCGACTCTTCTTCTTATCGGCGTTTACGAAGATACTGGATTTTTTACCTTTCCAACCACCACTGCCAATGACTTTCGGGCTTCTTCTTTTCTTCTTACTCAGGGAGCTATGGTGAGTTATGTTCCCAGGTTTACCAGAGTCCCATTGACGACCGAGCAACGGGAAGCGTTGCAAAAAATGATCCAGTCACTCTCGTTAAAAGAAATCGGAGGAATTCCGATTCATTTCTGCCAGGTAAAATTCTTGGAATACGTCGACGGTGTGTCGCTTTTGGTCCATAAACTCATGGATTTAGAGGAGATCGAGGTGCTCTTTGCTCTTTTCGAAATGGAGAATAAAGTTTATGTTATCGCTCGGAGCCGTCTTGAGGATGTGAATCTCACTGAAATCATTGGTAGAATGGGAGGAGGAGGACACCGTAGCGCAGCTTCGGTGGCTTTTAAAGGGAAAAGCTTGAAAGAAGTGAAAGAGGAAATCCTTAAGGTCCTCGAGCAATCTCTCTCCTTCATCAAAGCGAAAGATGTCATGTCTCAACCGGTCAAGGTCATTGCTCCCGAGCAATCCGTTGAAGAAGCATTCCTCACTATGATTCGCTTCGGTTTCGCAGGGTTGCCAGTGGTGGATGCCACCGGAAAACTCGTGGGAATGATCGCCCGGCGGGATGTAGAAAAAGCCATGTACCACGGTTTGAAGAATGCTCCGGTCAAGAGCTTTATGTCTACCCATCTTGTGAAGGTCAATCCAGAAGACTCTGTATTCCGGGTACGGAACCTCATGGTGGAAAGGGATATTGGTCGTATCCCTGTAGTTCAGGGCGACACCATTCTAGGAATCATTACCCGGAGCGATGTTTTGCGTGTTTTCCATGAACGAGAGAACGCAGTTCTACAAAAATTGACCCGCCACAATCTCGCCGAGAAGCTTTACCTTCACTTCGATAAAGATACTTTGGGGTTACTCAACGCAATTGGAACCTTGGCAAAGCGAATGGGTGTCAAGATTTATCTTGTAGGAGGGGTGGTGCGGGATATCATCCTTGGTTACCCCAACTATGATTTGGATCTCGTGGTGGAAGGTGATGCCATAGAGTTTACCCAAAATCTGCAGGGTTTGTTTCCTGGAAAGGTGGTGTCCTATCCACCCTTCGGCACGGCTATTTTTTTCCTGCGCGATGGTAAAAGAATCGACTTTGCTTCAGCCCGTCACGAATTTTACCTTTACCCCGGTGCACCTCCTCAGGTAGAATACAGTAACTTACGACGAGACCTCTTTCGCCGGGATTTTACCGTCAATGCCATGGCTATTAGCATTCACCCCGATAATTGGGGAGAGCTGTTTGATTTTTTTGGTGGCCTCAAAGATCTAGAGGCAGGAATTTTACGTGTTTTGCATCCATTAAGCTTCGTGGAAGACCCGGCCCGGTCAATCCGGGCAGTTCGATTTGAGCAAAAATATGCTTTTCGCATTGAACCATTTACCATGAGTCTCCTGAAGCAAACCATTCGGGAAGGACTTTTGGGAAAGATTAAACCCGATCGACTCAAAGAAGAAATTCAGCTGATTCTCCGCCTACCAGGTTTTTACCGCTATCTCTTCCGTCTGTATCAATTAGATATGTTTCCCACTATTTTCCCTGGGTGTTTTTGGAAAAGGGAGTACGAGGAGGTCTATGGACGTCTTCAGGAAATAGTTGATGATTTTGCTGGCTACGAAATTGACCTCTTTCTCCTGAAGCTTTCACCAATCTGGGGTGACATGGTACCGGAGTTGCTCCCAAAGTTGAGGGAGAAGATGAGCCTATCCAAAAAGCGGGTCCATAAAATTAGCAGTTACTTAGAGAAGAAGGGAATCTTTGAAAGAGGAATTCAGGATCTCTATCTTCCAAACTCTAGGATTTATCTCCTCTGTTCTGAGATACCTCCCGAATTCTTGTTCCTTTCTCTGGCTAAATTTTACGACGTGCCACTTGTGCGGGAGCGGATCATTCATTACTTGCAAGTATGGCAGACAGTAGAACCCCTTCTGAGCGGGAATGCCCTGCGAGAAATGAATATTGAAGAGGGACCAGTTTATGCTAAAATTCTTCAGGAGCTCAAACTGGCAAAAATAGATGGAAAAATAAAAAACCGAGAAGAGGAAGAGAACTTTGTCAGAAGTTTTTGGGAAAGGATGAAGGACGTTGAAAAAAGAAAAGATATTTAGTGGCATGAGACCAACGGGGAGAATGCACATTGGTCACTATTTTGGGGTTCTAAAGAATTGGGTAAAACTTCAAGGAGAGTACGATTGTGTTTTTGGTGTCGCAGACTGGCACGCCCTCACTACCAGCTTTGAAGATACTGAAAACCTGGAAAAGAGTGTCGTTGAAATGGTGGTAGATTGGCTGGGTGTGGGTATTGACCCGAAGCAATGTATACTTATGATCCAGTCTCTGGTTCCAGAACACGCTGAGCTACATCTTCTCTTTTCTATGATTACTCCGGTGGGATGGTTAGAAAGAAATCCGGTTCTCAAGCAGCAACTTCAGGATATGGGGCTCAAGGAAGCTGTAGGGTATGGCCACCTGGGATATCCAGTGCTCATGGCTTCGGACATCCTTATCTACAAAGCGAACAAAGTACCGGTAGGAGAAGACCAGGTACCGCATATTGAAATTACCAGGGAAATCGCTCGCCGGTTTAACTCCCTTTACAGGGAAGTCTTTCCGGAGCCCCAGGCTCTCCTCACCGAATCACCGCGTATTTTGGGAATTGATGGGAGAAAAATGAGCAAAAGTCTGGGAAATTACATCTCGCTTTCTGAGCCTTCTGAAGAAGTCCGCCGTAAAGTCATGTCTATGTTTACCGATCCCGAAAAAGTTTATAAAAACGACCCTGGTCATCCAGAACGGTGTAACGTCTTCTCCTTTCATAGAGCAACTGAAAACGAAAATCTGTTTACCATCGAAAGTGACTGCCGGAAGGGGAAGTTGGGCTGTGTGGACTGTAAAAGAGATATG
Source organism: Atribacterota bacterium (assembly GCA_039638595.1). NCBI lineage: Bacteria > Pseudomonadati > Atribacterota > Atribacteria > Atribacterales > Candidatus Caldatribacteriaceae > Candidatus Profundicultor > Candidatus Profundicultor thermophilus. The sequence continues at coordinate 32,323 of JBDIWM010000006.1, read as the reverse complement.
GCTGAACGGATGGTTCGCTTTCTGGAAAAAATTTCTCCCTATCGGGATCGGTATGTGGGGAAAGAGAAACTCGTTGAAGAGATCCTGTTTGAAGGGAGCCGAAAAGCACGCCTTCTTGCCCGGGAAACCCTGGATGAGGCCAGAAAGGCTATGGGAATCAACTATGGTGGAGAAGGATTTCTGGGTAAGTGATGATTTTTTTAAGGAGCGCATTAAAGTACTCGAAGCACTTCTGGAAAAGGTAGAAGCACTGCTTGATGAGGTATTAGGAAAAGGCGAAGAGAACGAGGAAGAAGTTGAAGTTTCTACTCAGGAGGAACGTATTGACCTCTTTGAGCTTTTTATTCAGTTATTATCAACGCTAAAGGAAAAGGAGGACAATACGCTTAAGGTGCCATGGACGAGATGGAAAACAATTCAGAGTCGAAGCACGCTGAACTTTGAGAGGATAACTCTTTCAGACCTTCTGGCCCTTTATCATATCTATATTGATCAGGATGAAAGGACAAGAGAATTTCCGATCGATGATTCATTCGAAAAACTCCTCATCGAGCGTCGTGCAGTAGCACGAAGGATTGTTCAGGGTAATTCCAATGGACCCCTGCCTATGGAACTTTTTTTTCAGGATTGCCGTAACTCCAGAAGTACGATTGCCACATTCTTAGTGCTCCTTGATCTTGTTTTTCACAAGGAATTGCGCATGATAGAAAGCCAGGGGAAAATCTACTTCGAAAAGAATGGAGCAGGCGAAATTCTTGAAAAACCTTCTTGAGGCCTTGCTGTTCTCTTCACCTTACCCACTGACAGCGGAAGAAATAGCAAAATTGATCGAGGTAAGTCAAGAAGATATTGTACTCCAGCTTGAGACGTTACAGAAAGAGTACGAAGAACGGAAAGGAGGTCTTGCGATACGTCTCTGGCGGAAAAAATGGCAAATGGTTGCCAGACCAGAATATGGTGCAGTCATCAAGAAAAAGTCAAAAGGTACTTCTTCAAAAACCATTTCTCGAGCTACTCTGGAAACTCTGGCCATCATTTCGCTTTATCAACCTCTTACCAAGGCAGACGTGGATCTTCGAAGAGGAGTGGATTCTTCACAGGCTATAAAAACACTTCTTGAACATGGTCTTATTACCATCTGTGGGAGAAGCGAAATCCCTGGGAAACCATTCTTGTACCGGGTTACCGAGAAGTTTTTTGAAATCTTTGGTATCGAGGGAGAAAACGAGTTGCAGAGGATGCTTCAGATGTTGAAGGAAAATGGAGAGGCTCAATAAGTTTCTGGCTCGAAAAGGCATAGCGTCCCGCCGAAAATGTGATGAACTCATTAAAGAGGGAAAGGTCAAGGTGGCAGGAAAGGTGGTCACGAACCCAGCCACAAAGGTCAACGAAGACGCACAGATTGAGGTTGAGGGATACTCCCTTTCTCAGGAAGAAAAATCAATCTACATCATGTTCTATAAACCCCGAGGATACCTTACCACCGTCTGGGATCCTCATGGTCGGTCAACCGTCATGGATTTCTTTAAAGGGATCCCTAATCGGATTTTTCCAGTGGGAAGACTCGACTATGACAGTGAGGGATTGCTCTTTTTGACCAACGATGGTGAAGTGAACTATGTTCTTACTCATCCCCGTTTCCAGGTGGAGAAGCGATATCTGGTGTACGCTATAGGTAAGGTGAAAGAAGAAGCCCTACGCTTTATGGAGCGAGGCGTGGTCGTAAAGGGTGTGTCGTATCGAATCGTATCCGGGGTTATACGGGCTTGCCATCCGGAATATACCGTTGTGGAAATTATTCTCGCTGAGGGAAAAAAACACGAAATCAGGATTCTGTTTGATTACCTGGGACATCCCGTGTTAAGATTGATACGCATAAGCATGGGTCCTATTATGTTGGATAACACCCTTTTGCCTGGGAAGTGGCGGTATTTCTGGAAGGATGAGGTTGTACGGCTTAAAGAATACGTGAAGGAGAAAAAGGGTTATGCCTGAAAAGGGGTTTATTCAGGTCTATTATGGGGAAGGAAAAGGGAAAACCACGGCCTCTCTGGGACTAATTCTCCGGGCGGTGGGTCACAACTGGAAAGTACTCCTCATTCAGTTTTTTAAAAATGCTTTTACCGGTGAAATTGCTTCGTTACAGTGTCTTCCCGGTGTTACAGTATACCGCTTTGGGAGTAGGGAGTTTGTGTGGGAAGGCAAAGTCAGCGAAGCTACAAAAAGGGAATTTCTGTGTGGCTGGCATTTGGCGCAAGAGGCGTTGAAAAATCAAGAGTATGACCTGATTGTCTTAGATGAGCTTCCTTATGCCTTTTTCTATAACCTTTTATCCTGGGAAGAATTTCGAAAAACCATGGATGTGAGAAATCCTCAGGTTGAGGTGGTTATCACTGGAAGAAAAGTTCTTCAAGAGCTTATTGATTTTGCTGACCTTGTTTCAGAAATACGAGCCGTGAAACATCCGTATCAACACGGAGTACAAGCGCGAGAAGGAGTTGAGTACTGAATGATGGTTCGAGGAATCAGAGGAGCGATTACTGTAGACCATGATGAAAAAGACCAAATTAAAAGTGCAACTTTGAGTCTTTTTCGGGAAATTCTGATTCAGAACCAGCTTGCTCCCTCCGATATATCTTGTGTTTTCATTACTGCGACTCCGGACCTCTCCTCGGTCTTTCCTGCCGAGGCCATCCGGGAACAAGAAGATTTCCGTTATGTTCCAGTGCTTTGCGCTCAAGAGATTGACGTGAAAGGGGCTATACCTAAGTGTGTCAGAATGCTAGTTTTGGCTGTGACCCAGCGTTATCCCCATGAAATCAAACACGTATATCTGAGGGATGCGCAAAGTCTTCGCCAGGACCTTTGTAAGGAAAGGGGATCCGATGAGTAGAGCAATCATTCATCCATTTCGTGGTGTTTTGAGAGGAAACATCCAATGTCCTCGGGACAAATCTTTAAGCCACCGGGCGGTGATGATTGGTGCATTGAGCCAGGGTGAGACGGAAATTACTGGATTCTTGGTCTGTCAGGATTGTTTAGCCACTGTCGAGTGTGTAAGGGCCTTGGGAGTGGATATTCAGATGTTTCCTGAAGAAGAACGGGTCATAGTACAGAGTGAAGGACTTTCTGCGCTCCGGGAACCTGAGAACGTGTTGAATGCTGAGAATTCTGGAACGACCATTCGGCTTCTCTCCGGTATTGCCACTGGTATCGAAGGGTTGACGGTGTTAACCGGGGACCAAAGTCTCCGGAAACGGCCCATGCACAGGATTATTGAACCACTTCGTCAAACCGGGGTGGAAATCGGGGGAAGAGCGCAGGATAATTTTCCGCCCCTTTTCGTAAGGGGTTCTGCCCGGGTGAAGTCAATTCGGTACACACTTCGTGTTCCCAGTGCCCAGGTTAAGTCAGCACTCATTTTTGCGGCATTGAAAGGAGATACGCCTTCCCTCATTGAAGAACCAGTAAGTTCACGAGACCATACTGAGAACATGCTCCGCTATGTAGGGGCACATATTGAAAAGGAAAACGCCACGATCGTTGTAGAACCCTGTCGGGAACTTCAGGCTCGTTCCTTTGCTCTTCCTGGAGATGCTTCTTCAGCCGCTTTCCTGGTTGCACTGGCGACATTACTCCCTGGGTCGTGTGTGACCATTCACGATGTGGGAATCAATCCTCACAGAACGGGATTTTTCCGGTGTCTGGAGAGGATGGGAGGAAGATTCAAATTTTCCAACCAGAAAGAAGAATTTGGGGAGCCGAGAGCTGACCTTGAAGTGGAATCGTCTTCTTTGCGGGGTATCGAGATTGGGAAAGATCTTATTCCTTCCCTGATTGATGAAATTCCCATCCTTGCCATCCTTGCTACCCAAGCTGAGGGAAGAACTACCATTTCTGGAGCTGAAGAATTGCGCGTGAAAGAGAGTGACCGCCTGACATCAATAGTTCAGGGATTGCGGTCTCTGGGAGTAGAAGTGGAAGAAAGGGCGGATGGTTTCGTTCTTGATGGACCGGTTCCATTTCAGGGTGGTAGAGTAAAGAGTTTTGGCGACCATCGCATTGCCATGAGTTTTGTCATCGCCGGTTTTGTGGCACAAAGGAGTGTTGTGATCGAAGATGTTGATTGTATCAGAATCAGTTACCCGCGTTTCTTCCAGGACCTTGTCACTTTGGGATGCGATACGTTCACTCTTTTGAATTCGCAGGAAACGAGGGAGGTTGAGGGGTGAAGCAACACATTGCCATTGATGGTCCTGCGGGAGCGGGCAAAAGTACTGTTGCCAGGGGTGTGGCAAAAAGGTTAGGATACCTCTATCTCGATACTGGGGCACTCTATCGCGCATTAACGTTTTATTTCTTGCGCGAAAGCTTCGATCCTGGTGCCGTGAACCTCGAAAGCGTTCTTGCCCAGATAACTATTTCCTTAGAACCAAGTGATGATGGGACCAGGGTAATTCTTGATGGCGAGGATATCACGGCGTTCATCCGCTTGCCAGAGGTGGACAGAATGGTATCTCGAGTTGCCGAGTTAAAAGGCGTGCGGGACTTTCTCCGAAGCATTCAGCGCACACTCGCCCTTTCAAGGCCATCTGTTGTGGAAGGACGGGACATCGGAACAGTCATTCTTCCGGAAGCGGATCTCAAAGTGTTTCTGACTGCAAAACCCGAAGTACGAGCTTACCGGCGGTGGCTTGAGCTTCGCAGCCGGGGAAACATTGTTGACTATAAACGAGTTTTAAAAAATATCTTGGAGCGGGATGCGATTGATTCGAACCGCCAGTATGCTCCCTTGAAAAAAGCAGACGATGCTGTATTGATCGATACTTCCTTCTTGAAGATTGAGGAAGTCGTTCATAAAATTTATACTCTGGCAATGGGTAAAGAAAATGGATATCGTGGTGATTGAACCAGCAGGTTTCTGTCCAGGAGTCAAAAGAGCCTTTGAGCTTGCGCTGCAAACGCTCAAAGAGAAAGAAAAGTCGGTATATCTTTTGGGAGACCTCGTGCACAACCGCCATGCGGTTGCAAAATTGCAAGAAGAGGGAGTGCACCTTGCCGAGAAGATCGAAGAAATACCTCTTCACACTACAGTTATTACTCGTTCACATGGAATCGAACGGGATACCATTCAAAAACTCAAGGAGCGGGGAGCGACTATTGTCGATACCACTTGTCCGAGAGTGAAAAAAGTTCAGGATCTGGCTCAGGATCTTGAAGAGAGGGGATATATGTTGCTTATTCTGGGTAATTCGGAACATCCAGAGATTCGGTCTCTCCTGAGTTTTTTGAAAAATCGACCCTTAGTTTTTAAAACCGAAGAGGAATGGAACTGTTTTGACTTTTCTCCATTTCGAGAGGAAAGAATCGCGGTTCTGGCGCAAACTACTTTTCCTAGAACGCTCTTTGAAACGTTTCTGCGGTGGAAGAATGCGAAGTGGCCCCAAATTTTGATGGACGTATTTCACACTCTCTGTGCTGAAACCGAAACTCGCCAGAGTAACCTCGCCAGGAAAATTAAGGAAAACAAGCTCACCACAGTCATTGTGGTTGGAGGACGGAAAAGTTCGAACACTGCTTCCCTTTTTCTTTTAGCTCGTAGAGAAAATGTTCGCGCCATATGGGTGGAAGGACCTGAAGAATTGGCACAGGAAGTATTTCGCCCCTCCGAGCGAATAGGAATCGTAAGTGGCGCTTCCACACCTGACTGGATAGTACGGCAGGTGCTTGATTGGTTACGAAGTCAAGCGTATCCGGGTGGAAGGGCGTGAAGAACGTATATCCTCTGATTGTCATTATCGGCCGAACCAATGTGGGCAAATCAACACTTTTTAACCATCTTTCTCAGGAAAGGGTTGCCATTGTGGATCCTTCTCCAGGGGTGACCAGAGATTTCTTGGAAAATTTTATCACTATAGGAACAAAGACGGTACGCATCGTCGATACGGGGGGTCTAGAAGTTTTTGTTTCTCCTCGCGATACCATGCAAAAAAAAATAGAGGTGAAAGCCTGGTCACTCCTTAAAGAAGCACATCTTGTCCTTTTTGTGGTTGATGGTCGTGCACCGCTCACCCAGATTGAGTGGGAGCTCAGCTCGAGGCTGCGTAAAGAAAGTCGCTCAATAGTACTTGTAGTGAACAAGCGGGAAGGAATGACGCAAGAGTCTTTGCCGGAAGAATTCCTCCGTCTGGGGATTGAAAAGGTGGTTCAGATATCGGCTTACCATGGAGATGGAATTATGGTACTCAAAAAACTCATCGAGTACGAACTTCAGCGCTACGAAACTGAAAAAAAGAATCCGTTGCAGAATGCCATTCACATAGCAATTGTTGGAAAGCCAAACGTTGGCAAATCGACACTTTTCAATACTCTGCTCGGAATGGAAAGGGCTATTGTGGGCGATGTGCCTGGCACCACTCGGGATGCACTCCGGGCGATCATTGATACCGAGTACGGAAGGTACGCTTTTCTCGATACGGCCGGCTTGACCCACCGCAGCAAAACTGAAGAAGGAATTGAGTTTTATGCGTATCTTCGTACAAAAGAGAGTATTGAGAAATCTCAGGTATGCATTCTCGTGCTTGACCTCTTTCAGGGAATTACCCGGCAGGATCAGAGAATTGCTCAGGAGATTGCGGAAAAGAAAAAGTGCTGTCTTGTGCTTCTCAACAAGACCGATCTCCTTCCCAAAGATTTGCCCATAACTTCCAAAAAGCTCCTCCAAGCCGCTCGGCAAGAATTGAATTTTTTGGGATATGCTATCTTTCTGGCTGGGTCAGCAAAGGAGAAAGGGTTACGACACCAAATGCTTTCCATTATCGCTGGAACCCTTACCCGATACCATCAGGTTGTTCATCCGAATATGCTGAATCAGAGGGTACGGCAAAGAGTCAACATGCATTTTCAGAAGGTTTTTTCGGATACTGCGCCTTTTATCGATCGTATTGTTCAGGAGAGCATCGCTCCGCCTGTATTTGTGGTGTACTCTCATGATAAAAGTTGCGGGAATGTTCGGCGAAGAGAATACTATACCCGGGTTCTGGAAAAAGTGTTGCGGGAGGAGGTGGATTGGGAAGGTGTGCCAATCGGAGTCGAATTTGTCCGGCCCAAACCAAGAATTACTAAACATTTACCGTGATTATCTTCGAGAGGAAAGGCGATACTCGCCACACACGGTAGAAAATTACCTCCGAGTTCTAACCCAATTTGCTCAGTTCTTGGCAAAAAATGAGGAAAGTAAGAGCCTTCTCCAGGCTTCTGCCCAGGATATCGGTGGTTTCTTTGTATTTTTGAAGACCCAAAGGGGACTTAAAAGAATTTCTCAGGTGAATCGGTTATCAGCACTGCGGACTTTCTATCGGTTTTTAAGGAGACGAGGTTTGGTTGCTGTGAATCCATGCGATGGTGTCAGCACGGTGAAAGTTGAGAAAAAATTGCCTCTTTTTCTCACCATCTCTGAAGTGGAGAAAATCCTTCGGTATCTCGAGGAAAAGGCACAGCATAGTGCTGATTTTGCCTCTTTGCGAAACGCAGCACTTTTTGAGTTGCTCTACGCAAGTGGTCTCCGGGTGGGGGAGTTGATTCAGCTCACTCGCTATAATTTTGATTTTTCCAGCCGAATGGTAAGGGTAAAAGGGAAGGGTGGGAAAGAACGATTCGTTCCTTTTAATGAAAGTGCTCAAAAAAGTCTTCTCCGGTACCTTGAAGTGCGCTTTCAAGATTTCCCCGGTGGTCCTGAACAGATTTTTCTAAACCAGCGGGGTGGGCCTCTTACCTCCCGAGGGGTACGAAAGATTCTCAAAGATATCGTTTGTGCGTTACGGATAGAAAAAAAGGTTGCACCTCACACTTTCCGTCATAGTTTTGCTACCCATCTTTTGGCGGGACAGGCAGAATTACGGATCGTCCAAGAGGCACTCGGGCATTCCAGTCTTTCAACTACGCAGATTTACACCCATCTCGACTGGGAACGAATGAAAGCGGTATACGATAACACTCATCCTCATTCAAAGAAGGTGAAGCAAAATGATTAGGTCAACGACGGTGATCGGAGTGCTGCGAAATGGTCGAGGGGCTATGGCCTGCGATGGTCAGGTGACCTTCAATGATTCAGTGCTCAAAAAGGGTGCTCGTAAGATACGGCGTCTTTACCAGGATCAGGTTTTGGCTGGTTTTGCAGGAAGTGGTGCAGATTCGCTTACCCTTTTAGAACGATTTGAAGAGAAGCTTAATGCATACAGTGGTAATCTTTCTCGAGCAGCTATTGAACTGGCCAAAATGTGGAGAACGGATCGAATCTTGCGCCAACTGGATGCCCTGCTTCTCGTAATGGATCGGTCGCACCTTTTCATTATCTCCGGTAAAGGAGATGTCGTGGAACCTGATGAGCCGGTGGCGGCAATTGGTTCGGGGGGTAATTTTGCCTTGGCTGCAGCCAAGGCGCTTCTTCGCACAACGAGCCTCGAAGCAAAAGAAATCGCTTCCCTTTCTATTCAGATTGCCTCTGAGATCTGTATCTATACCAATGATACAATTAGCTTGGAAGTCATCGAAGGGGGTCAACCATGAACCTTGTTGAAGAGAACCTCACTCCGGAAGAAATCACCAAGGAACTCGACAAGTACATCGTAGGGCAAAAAGAGGCAAAAAAATGTGTGGCGATCGCTTTGCGAAACCGGGTCAGGCGTCGCATGCTTCCTCCCGAGATTGCAGAAGAGATAACTCCCAAAAACATCATCATGATTGGACCTACAGGGATAGGAAAAACAGAAATTGCCCGTCGTATTGCTCAGCTGACCGATGCTCCATTCATCAAGGTGGAAGCAACCAAGTTTACCGAAGTGGGCTACGTGGGCAAGGATGTAGAATCGATTATCCGTGACCTTGTAGAACTCTCTATAAGGATGGTCAAAAGCGAGAAAATCCAGGCTCAGGAAGAGAAATTGAAAGAGGTTGTGGAAGAAAGAATTTTGGATATCCTTCTCAGTAGGGGTAATGCAACTCAAGAATGGGAAGAACAAAACCGTGAGGAATCACCGCGGGTGGATGTGGTTTTTCCCCAGCCCTCTATCCGTACCCGGGAGAAATTGAGAGAAAGGCTCAAAAAAGGCGAGCTCGATGAGCGTTTCATTGAAATTGAAGTCGAGGAGAGTACGGTTCCCATAGAGATTGTTGCGGCAAGCAGCATGGACAACTTGGGCATCGATTTGAAGGATGTCTTTGGAAGCATTTTTCCTCCCCGAAAGAAGAGAAGAAAAGTCAAAGTTAAAAACGCCCGGGAAATCTTGCTGAATCAGGAAATTCAAAAGGCGATTGATCAGGAAGAGATAATCCAGGAAGCAATACGAAGGGCGGAAGAGAATGGTATCGTCTTTATCGATGAGATTGATAAAATTGTTTCTCCCCCAGGCGGTGGTTATGGTCCGGATGTTTCCCGGGGAGGGGTACAAAGGGATTTACTCCCCATCGTGGAAGGTTCTACAGTCCTCACCAAACACGGTCCAGTACGGACCAATCATATCCTTTTCATTGCTGCCGGTGCTTTCTCGCAATCGAAGCCATCCGACCTTTTACCAGAGCTTCAGGGGAGATTCCCTATTCGAGTGGAGCTCTCATCACTTTCCGAAGACGATCTTTATCGGATATTGATTGAACCTTACAATTCACTGATCAAACAGTATAAGGCCCTCCTTTCTACTGAGGGAGTGTCTATCGAATTTACTGAGGATGCTTTGAGGGAGATTGCCCGTATATCGTACCAGCTGAATCAGAAGATGGAAAACATCGGAGCACGACGACTTCATACCGTGGTGGAAAAACTTCTCCAGGATATTTCTTTTAATGCTCCCCGCATGAAAGGGGAACAAATTGTCATTGATAGGGAGTACGTGGTTCAACAGCTTGCTGAAATCCTTCGCGATGAAGACGTAACTCGTTACATCCTTTAGCATCTTTGAAAGAGATGTTGCAAAGTTTTTTTTCTTCGTGATATACTTAGCCAGGTCTCGGACCGAAAACACATGCAGGGTCTACGTTTGCCGGTGTTCTTTTGGGCTTGCACACCCTGCAGAGGAAAAACCGGAAGGAGGTTTTTTTATTCATGATTGTTACAATGAAGCAACTTTTGGAAGCAGGAGTCCACTTTGGACACCAGACCAGACGCTGGAACCCCAAAATGAAGCCTTACATCTTTACCGAGCGAAACAACATTTATATCATCGATTTGCAAAAAACCGTGGAGCTCACTGAGAAAGCGTACCAGTTTGTAAAGGGACTCGCTCAGGAAGGAAAAACGCTCCTTTTTGTGGGGACCAAGAAACAGGCTCAGGAGGCAATTCAACAGGAAGCACTTCGTTGTGGAATGTTCTACGTGAACCAGAGATGGCTGGGAGGAATGTTGACTAATTTTTCCACGATCCGCAATAGCATTGAACGTTTGAAGAGAATTGAGGCGATGGAAGCAAAGGGACTTCTTGGAAAATTACCGAAAAAAGAGGTCATGCAGATCATGAAGAGAAAAGCCCAGCTTACCAAATACCTGAGTGGTATACGAGATATGGAACACTTACCGGATTGTCTGTTTGTGGTTGACCCACGGCGAGAAAGAAATGCAGTTCTTGAAGCCAGAAAACTCAGTATCCCCATAGTTGGTGTGGTTGACACAAACTGTGATCCGGACGAAGTTGACTATGTTATTCCGGGAAATGATGATGCGATTAGGGCTATACGATTATTTGCTTCCATTATTGCTGATGCGGTCATTGAAGGGAAACGAATCGCCCAGGAAGGTGCAGAAATGATGATTGCTGGAGAAGTAACCACGGCTATCCATCAGGAAGAAGCCACTATACCCGCAGATTTGGAAGAGGAGGCGTTGCAGGTACTCCAGGACTTCCAAAATGAGGAATTTGAAGAAATCGAAGAAGAGGAGGAACGGTAATGGACTCGAATGCAAAAGTGGTCTTCGAATTGCGAACCCGAACTGGTGCCGGAGTGATGGATTGCAAAAAAGCACTCATTGAGGCTAATGGAGACTTGGAAAAGGCCTGTGAAATTTTACGACGCAAGGGGATCGAAACTGCCACCAAAAAACAGACCCGAACTGCTAAGGATGGTCTTATCGGAGCCTATGTTCACACCGATGGGAAAATCGGAGTGTTGGTAGAAGTAAATTGTGAGACTGATTTTGTTGCTCGGACTGACGAGTTTAAAAACCTGGTCAAGGAGTTGACCCTTCAGGTTGCAGCTCAGGCACCACGCTGGGTTTCACCTGATGATGTTCCGGAAGAAATCAAAAAGAGAGAAGAGGAAATATACTGGCAGCAACTTGCAGAGAGTGGAAAACCAGAGGCTGTGAAGCAGAAAATCGTGGAAGGAAAAATGAAGAAATTTTTTGAGGAAAATTGTCTTTTGGAACAGGAATATATTCGGGAACCGGAGAAAAAAGTCAAGGACCTTGTAGTAGAGACAATTGCCAAGGTTGGAGAAAACATTGTGGTGAAGCGTTTTGTCCGCTTTAAATTAGGGGAAGGAGAGAATGAGTAGTTCACCCGAAATTCGCTTTAAGCGGATTATGCTGAAACTCTCTGGAGAAGCCTTGAAAGGGGATCTTCCTTCGGGGATAGATATTAGGGTTCTCTCATATTTAACCGAGGAAATCGAAAAGGTGAAAAATCTGGGAGTCGAAATTGCCATTGTGGTTGGTGGAGGCAATATCTTTCGGGGAAGGGTTGCGAAAGAACAGGGAATTAATCGTGTTACTGCTGACTATATGGGGATGTTGGCTACAGTGATTAACGCCCTGGCGCTGCAGGATTTTCTGGAAAACAAAGGTATCCCGACCCGAGTGCAGACCGCGATTGAGATGAGAGAAGTTGCTGAACCGTACATCCGCCGCAGGGCCATTCGTCATCTTGAGAAAGGGAGAATCGTCATCTTTGCTGGTGGAACCGGTAATCCATATTTCACCACGGATACGACTGCCGCTTTGAGGGCGGCAGAAATAAAAGCTGAAGCACTTCTCAAAGCCACCAAAGTTGACGGTGTATACGAAGCAGATCCAGTTGCCAACCAGAATGCTTGTAAATTTGAAAGGCTTGACTATCTGGAAGTGATTAACAGGGGATTGCAGGTGATGGATTCCACGGCGATCTCTTTATGTATGGAAAATCATGTTCCCATCATTGTGTTCAATATCAACGAACCAGATAACCTTTATCGGATTGTTACTGGTCACAAAGTTGGTACTCTGGTAGGAAGGGAGGGAAAAGCGTGACCGAAATTTTAAAGTCCCTACTTAAAGATATTGAAAAGAGAATGAAACAGGCAGTAAATGTGGTTCGAGAAGAACTCTCGCACGTGCGAACTGGTAGAGCATCACCAGCTTTGGTGGAGAACATAGCAGTGGACTATTATGGAAGTACAGTGGAATTAAAGCAAATCGCTTCCATTACTACGCCAGATGCAAAAACACTCCTGATTCAACCTTGGGATAAGAGTGTCATTGGTGTTATTGAAAAAGCCATCTGGAAGTCTGAGCTTGGTTTCAACCCCGTCGTCGATTCCGCGGTAATCCGGATTACCATGCCCCCTCTTACGGAAGAACGGAGAAAAGAAATTGCCAAAATGGCAAAGAAGATCGTGGAGGAGGGCAAAGTGGCCATTCGGAATTTACGAAGAGAAGCAAACGAAGAAATCAAAAAGATGGCCAAAGAGGGAGAAATTTCTGAGGACGATGAAAAAGCCACTCAGGCCGAGATTCAGAAACTCACCGATGAACATATTAATGAACTGGACGGGGTATGGGAAAAGAAAGAAAAGGAAATCATGAGCGTTTAGATTTCATCTTGAAACATGTGGCCATCATCATGGATGGAAATGGTAGATGGGCTGAAAGGCGGGGGCTTCCCCGCCTTGAGGGACATCGAAGAGGAGTGGAAGTGACCAGATCCATTGTTGAGGAAAGCGGAAAAGTGGGCATTAGATTTCTTACTCTTTATTCTTTTTCTACTGAAAACTGGAAACGTCCGATTAGCGAGGTACAGGGGCTTATGCACCTTTTTGAAGAGAGTATCGAGCGGTACGGAGATGAGCTGAACGAAAATGATGTGCGGGTACGTTTTCTGGGAAGGCGAGAAGGGCTTCCAAGAGAGATAGTGAGAAGTATAATAGGGCTAGAAGAAAAAACAGCCTTGAATCAGGGTTTAACCCTAAATTTGGCTGTTAACTATGGTGGAAGAGATGAAATTCTTCGGGCTGTGCAGCACATCTATAAAAGAAATCCCGAATCTCTATTGTCTCTGGATGAGGATACATTCCGTTCTTACCTGGATACAGCGTTGTGCCCCGACCCTGACCTTCTCATCCGTACCGGGGGGGAAAAAAGAATCAGTAACTTCCTCCTCTGGCAGATTGCATATACTGAACTGTGGTTCACAGATACGTTCTGGCCCGACTTTACTGTTATCGAGTTCCGAAAGGCCTTAGAAGACTTTGCTTCCAGAAAACGGAAGTTTGGGGGTATTCGTTGAAGTCTGGAAAGAGTGAGTTTATACACAGGGTTCTAGGAATTGCTCTGGGTGTGCCTCCCTTTATCATTCTTTTATTGCTCAGTCGGTGGACGTTCATCGGTATGTTTATATTCCTTTCGTATCTTTCCTTTCGAGAATACTGGAGAATGGTGGGAAAAGAACCGTTCGCTTTTGCACTCTGGTTCTCTTTTTATCCTCTGGTACTGGTTTACTGTTCCTTCGTATTCAGCCCTTTTTTGCAGATGCTGGGCTGGTATATTTTTTTTCTTGTCCTCATCATCTGGAGTCTCTTCCCTCCGTCGCAGGTTCTGGAGCGGAGTGGAACCTACCTGTGGGGTTGTGTCTACTGTTTCGTCTTTCCTTTTTTCTGGGTTAAAGTGGGCATAGAGTATTCAAGGTGGCTCCTTTTGTTCTTTGTCCTTCTGGTCTGGATCAATGATATTTTTGCATATCTTATAGGGGTGAGGTGGGGACAACATAAAGTGGCACCTACCCTCAGTCCCCAAAAAAGTTGGGAAGGTTTGGGAGGGGGAGTCTTAGCTACGGTACTTTTCTCCATGCTTCTGGGATTTCTCTGGTTCGGGATCCCTCCGTGGATGGGTTCTATAGCAGGATGTTCAGTCGCCCTCCTTGCCTTTGTGGGAGATCTTTTTGAATCAGCTCTGAAAAGAAAAGCTGGAGTCAAAGATTCGGGAAAATTTCTCCCTGGCCACGGAGGAATCTTGGACCGCTTTGATTCCTTCTTTGTGGTGGGACCACTGGTTTACTTCCTGAGTTGGATCATCTGGAAAGGATGACGAAAATGCGAGTGGCAGTTTTGGGGTCAACCGGATTCTTAGGAGAACAGATTCTAGAAGTGCTTTTTCAGGAAAAGGACTACGAAGTTGTGCTGTTATCGGGTTACCAAAATATTGATAAATTGCTTCGTCAGGTGCACACTCTGCGTCCTCGTTACGCTTTCAGTCCCTACTTTACTGAACACGAGGAGAAGATCCATGTTTTTGGAACCAGATTGGTAAAAGAGATAGAAGTGTTGCGAGAAATTCTCCTCGGTGGAGAAGTTGAGGGTATCTTTTTTGCCGCCGGTGGAGTTTTTTTTCTGGAGCTCTTCCTGGAGTTACTTGATACCCAGAAATGGCTGTGGGTGGCGAGTAAAGAGATGATCATCCTGGCGGGGGAGATAAAGCCTCGTGGTTTTTTCCAAAAAAGAGCACACTTTATTCCTCTCGACAGCGAACACAACGCCCTCTGGCAAATGTTTAGAATGGTAAAGAAAGAAGCGATACGCAAGGTGTACCTAACGGCTTCGGGGGGACCATTCTATGAGTGGCAGGGGAAACTTTCAGATATTACTCCCGAAATGGCCCTGGCTCATCCGAACTGGAAGATGGGAACAAAAATAACCATCGATTCAGCCAATCTCATCAATAAAGGATTGGAAGTCATTGAAGCTTCGATCATTTTTGATCTTGATTTTCAGAGCCTTGATGTTATCGTGCAAAAGGAGAGTTACATCCACGCACTTCTGGAGTTGAACGATGGTTTCACGCTGGCTCTCCTTTCTCCACCCGACATGCGGTCAGTCATTTTCAATGCTCTTCATCCGGAAAGGAATGTGCACAACCCTTTTTGTCTTCCGGACTTCTCTAAGTTCGGCGTTCTCCATTTCGATTATCCAGTTCCATCCAGGTTTTCCGGTTTTTACCTGGCTCTGGAAGCAGGAAAGCGGGCTTCGGGGTACCCGACGCTTTTTTGTGGTGCTGACGAAGCGTGCGTGCAGGCCTTTTTGAAGAGAAAGATAATGTTTGATGAAATACCGTTGATTCTAGAAAGGGTCTTAGAGAGAAGAGTCGCTAACCCGAGAAATGTGAAAGAGGTCGAAAAAGTATATCGACTAGGGATGAAAATTGCCGAGGATTTGATTACTGAGAGGAGTATCCCGGGATGATAACTGTTCTGGCTTTCATATTTGTCATCAGTCTTCTCATTCTGGTACATGAGTTTGGTCATTTCATCATGGCTCGACTTTTCCGAGTCAAAGTCCTCAGTTTTGCGTTGGGGTATGGACCAAAAATATGGGCTATCCAGCGAGGTGATACTGAATTTTCGATTCGGGTTCTGCCCCTCGGTGGGTATGTTCGGATGGCAGGAATGGAAGGGAATCCTATCGAGGGATATGGAGAAGCTGAATTTTCTCCTGAAGAACGGTTCGACCGAAAACCACTTTGGCAGCGAAGTCTGATTGTGGTGGCGGGACCAGCGATGAATTTCCTGCTCGCAATTTTTCTGGTTTCGCTCGTCTTTGGTACTGCTGGTGCTCCCACTGGGAATCTCATGGTTTCAGAAGTAATGCCTGGTGGTCCTGCAGAAAAAGCGGGTGTCCAGAAAAATGACGTCCTGATCGCCATCAATGGGAAGCCGATTAACGATTTGGAGGAAGTGGTGAAGATTATTTCCACAAGCAATGGTAGAAGTATTACGCTCACGATCCGAAGAAACACTCAGGAACTCAATGTTCGTGTGACACCGGAGTGGAACGAGGCAGAAAAAAGGGCCCTGATTAAGGTGGTCTTTGGACGAGAGAATCAGAAGCTGAACCTTTTTCAGGCACTCTCTCGAGGAACGCGAACTGCTATTACCTGGTTCGTGTTGAGTGTAGTGGGACTTCTATACACAATAATGGGAAAAATTCCTTTTGAAGCTACTGGGCCGCTGGGTATCGCTCAGATGGCCGGTCAAGCAGCGAGTTTTGGTTTTTTAAATCTGCTTCTTTTCGCAGCGGTAATCAGTGTTTTTCTCTCCATCTTTAACCTTATTCCCATTCCAGTGCTTGATGGAGGGCATCTGTTACTTTTTCTTTACGAAAAAATAAGAAAGAAACCTCTGGAACCTGAAAAAGTAGGGTTTGTCTACTTTATCGGTATTGTGTTTATTTTCCTTCTAGCTATTTTTGTCACTTATCAGGACGTGATGAGGATGGTAACGGGAAAATGAATCGTGAAGAAACCAGAGAAGTCCCGTTAGGAAGAATTACAGTTGGGGGGAAAAACCCAATCTGGGTGGAAGCGATGGGGCGAAGACATCCTGCTCAAGTGGAGGAATGTCTTCGGGAGATTGCCGCAGCTCAGGAAGCTGGGTGCGAAATTTTTCGAATCGCGATCCCGGATCGCGAATCCCTGAGGGGTTTGGAAGAAATCAAAAACTGTGTCCGTATCCCCTTGATTGCTGATATTCACTTTGACTTTCGTCTCGGTGCTGAAGCAGCCATTCTTGGAGTGGAAGCGGTGCGGGTGAATCCCGGGACGATAGGCAATAAAGCGAACTTCGAAGCGTTTCTCGAAATCGCGAAGTTGAAGAATACCACATTGCGACTTGGTGCTAACACTGGGTCCATTCTACCCCGCTTTAGGGGTAGAGACCGGGTCAAAGCCCTTTTTGAGAGCATTGCGGAATCGGTACGAGTTATCGAGGAAAAGGGGATACATAATATTATTCTCTCAGCCAAATCAACAGATGTGGAAGAAACCATTTCGACTTATGAAAAACTTGCTTCGGCCTTTTCCTATCCTTTGCACGTCGGTCTTACCGAAGCAGGAAGCGGTCTTGAGGGGATCACAAAGTCTATTGTTGCCCTGGGGATTTTGCTCCGGGAGGGTATTGGGAACAATATCCGAATCTCCCTCACTGCTTCTCAGCCAATTTTGGAAACGAAGGTTGCCTGGGCACTCCTTGAATCGATGGGTTTGAGACACCGAAATCTTCAAATCATTTCCTGTCCCACCTGTGCTCGAAGGAGGGGGAATGTGGTATCATTGGTACATGGGTTAAAAAAAATGACTCAAGCTCTCCGGTTGGAAACACCCCTGAAGGTTGCCATCATGGGATGTGAGGTTAACGGACCGGGTGAGGCGAGGGAGGCGGACTGGGGCCTGGCGCTTAGTAAGAACTGCGAGGCGGTGCTCTTTGCAAAAGGGGAAATTGTAGAGATTGTTCCCCAAGAAATAGCGTTAGCCAAACTATTACAGAGAATTCAAGAAAACATCCAGTAGGGAGGAAGAAATCGTGCAAATGTCTCGTCTCTTTGTCCCGACTTTGAAAGAAAACCCACAGGAAGCAGAAATAGTGAGCCATAGCTTAATGCTTCGTGCAGGGTTAATCAGACAGGTTTCTGCAGGTGTGTATACATTTTTGCCGCTGGGCTTGCGTGTCTTAGACAAAATTGCCGACATCGTTCGGGAAGAGATGAATAGAGCAGGCGGACAGGAGTTGCTCTTGCCTGCGTTGCACCCTGCTGATCTCTGGAAAGAGACCGGGAGGTGGCAGGTCTATGGACCAGAGCTAATCCGATTTAAGGATCGGAGAGAGAGAGACTTTTGTCTTGGTCCCACACATGAAGAAGTCATCACCGATCTGGCGCGGAAAGAAATCCGCTCTTATCGGCAATTGCCTCTCCTCCTTTACCAGATACAGACCAAATTTCGAGACGAAATACGGCCTCGTTTTGGGATTATGAGAGCAAGAGAGTTCCTCATGAAGGATCTTTATAGCTTTGATCGGGACATGGAAGGTTTGAAAGAAAGTTACGAGAAGATGTACCAGGCTTACTGTCGGGTCTTCGAACGCTGTGGCCTAAAGTATAAAGCTGTGCCGGCTGAAAGTGGAGTCATCGGGGGTGACGTCTCTCACGAGTTTCTTATCCTTGCCGAGTCAGGAGAAGAAAAATTGATGGTTTGTGGATCCTGTTCATATGGAACGACCAAAGAAGAAAAAACCTGTCCCCGGTGTCAGACTGATCTGGAAGAAGAGAAAGGAATAGAAGTCGGTCATATTTTTCAACTGGGAACCAAATACAGTGAACCAATGAAAGCTTACTTCCTTGACAAAGATGGAAAAGAAAAGCCCCTGGTTATGGGGTGTTATGGTATTGGTATCGGTCGAACCATGGCTGCTGCCATTGAGGCGAACCACGATGAGAAAGGTATTCGGTGGCCTGTTTCTATAGCCCCTTACGAAGTTGTTGTCATTCCGGTAAATTCCAACAAGGAATCGCATCGCGAAAGGGCTGAAAAAATTTACTATACCCTTCTTGAACGTGGTTTCGAAGTGGTTATCGATGACCGACAATATAGCGCGGGATACAAATTTAACGAGGCTGATCTCATTGGTTTCCCTTTTCAGATTATTGTGGGTGAAAAAATGGAAAAAGATGGAGTGTTGGAAATTAAGATCCGCAAAAATGGTGAGAGAATAGAAGTGAGTCAGGAGGGGGTTGTCCAGTTTTTAAGAGAGCGCAAGAAAAAAAATGGAGAGACAAGAGAGTATTAGAACGAGTACAAGAGATAATTTTTTCAAAGTCACCGCAATCATTGCGGCATACAACGAAGAAAAAACCATTGGTCCCATTATTGATGTTTTGAAAGAAGTGCCTTTGGTTGAACAAATTGTGGTCGTTAGCGACGGCTCCACGGATCGAACTGTAGAAATCGCTCGTAGCAAAGGCGTGGAAGTGTTGGAATTACTCCACAACGTTGGAAAAGGAGGAGCACTTTACCGAGGTCTCGAATATATTCGCACCGAAGTTGTTCTGCTTCTTGATGCCGATCTTGTAGGTCTCCAGAAGGAGCATGTTGAAACTTTGATCCGACCAGTTTTGGCCGACGAAGCTGATGTCACCATTGGTGTCTTTGAAGAAGGGCGATTTGCTACCGATTTTGCACAAAAAATAGCCCCCTTCCTTTCTGGTCAAAGGGCAATCAAGGCGAGCATCCTGCAGAATATACCGGATATGGAAGTAAGTCGGTATGGTGTAGAGGTGGCCATCAACCGTTATGTACGAAGGAATGGAGTGCGGGTGAAACTCGCTAAGCTGGCTGGCTTGACTCATGTCATGAAAGAAGAAAAGTTGGGACTTGTGAAGGGTTTTAAAGAAAGAGTAAAGATGTACTGGGAAATCATTAAAAATACCTATCGGGGGGCTGATCAGTGAAAAGATGAGTGGTGCCCGAGCAAAGGGAGTGCTTTTAGTGGTTCAAGAAACCAAGGACATTGTTTCTTCTGAATTTTCCAGGCGAGAATTGGAAGAAATTGTGCGCAGTGCAGATCTAGAACCATTATATATTTTTGAATATAAAGTAAAAAATCCTTTTTATCGTTATTACCTGGGAAAGGGGAAAGCCCAAGAGATCAAAGATTTTATCCTTCAAAATCCCTCAGTGAGCTTTGCGGTTTTTAGCGTTGAAATTACACCCTCTCAGCAACGGAATCTTGAAGACCTCTGGCAGGTGCCTGTTTACACGAAAAATGGAATCATTCATGAAATATTTGCCCAACGTGCCCGCACTGCTCAGGGACGGGTTAAAGTCGAATTAGCTCGACTCCGGTATGAACTGAGCCGACTAAGCGGCAGGGGGAGAGAGTTCTCCCGTCTGGGCGGTGGTATTGGAACTCGTGGTCCTGGAGAACAAAAAATCGAGATTGAACGGAGAAAAATTAAAGATCGCCTTGCTTTGCTCCGCAGAGAATTGAAAAAAATCCAGCAGCGGACGGAAACACAGAGAATCGCCCGAGTTGAAAGGGGTATTCCCCAAGTGGCTATCGTGGGATACACCAATGCAGGGAAATCAACACTTTTTAACGTCCTCACCAAATCTAGAACTTACGTTGCTGATAAGATGTTTGCCACGCTTGATCCAGCTGCCAAAAAGGGGTATCTACCCGAGGTTGGTGAAGTCATTTTTATCGATACTGTGGGTTTCATTCATAATATGCCTTCTACCATTAAAGATGCTTTTCGGGCCACCCTTGAGGAAATTCGAGAAGCTGATTTGGTACTTGAAGTCGTGGATATTTCCGATCCCGATTACGATCTTCATCTTCGAACGATTCATGAAACCCTCCGGGAAATCAATTTTCATGAATGCCCGCAAATCGTTGTGTTTAATAAAATAGACCTCCTTGGAGAAATTCCCTTTATAGCAAGCGAGACAAAAAATACCTATCCGTGTCTCTTTATCTCAGCTAAAAACAAAATCGGTATTGAAGAACTTTTCAGAGAAATCGCGATACATTTGCAGCCTCTCATGAGCTGTCTTTCTATAGAGGTAGCATACGAAAAACTTCCTCTTTTAGAAAAGGAAATTTATCGTCAAGGGTACATCAAAGACATTCGTCCCAAGAGTTCCAAGAATGTAGTTTTGGAATGTTTGGTCCGCAAAGAAGCCCTTCCTCGAATTCGTTCCATCTTGTAGTCACACTGCTTTGGTTCTCATAATGTATATTATGTAAAATCTTCTTTTAGCAATTTCCACATAAAGAGCATACCCTTCTTGAGCACGCTGAATGAAGGAAAGGTAAGCTTCGATTGCTTTTTCCTTTTGACCAATATGTTCCAGAGCCAGCGCTTTGTTGTAATAAGCCATAACCAAATTTGAATCCATCTTGATCACTATTGCCTTTTCATAGAAGCCGTGGGTACGGTACCCATTACCGCGGGTAAAATGTATTGTGGTTTCTCTTCTTTGTTCGAGGATTCGTCTTAGGATTTCTACCCTTTTATTTGCATCCTTTGCAAAAACATTGGTTGCGGGAACTTGCTCTAAAAAATACTGGTAAGCCGAAAGAGCTTGTTCGGTTTCACCCATCCGTTCGCAGGCCAGAGCTTTGTTATAATAGACTATGGCTAATTATAATCCTCAAACGCCCGATCAAGAGCCTTTCGCAAAATAAATCATATCCCGATTTGAAGTATCATGGCATTTTATAACATAATGCAACCAAACATTCCTGGCTCTACCTACCAATTCCCCTTTCAGAGGAAATCTATGTGAAGTCAGCGGACTCAAGAAGAAGGAAAAGGAAGAGGAAAAGAGAGGAGGATTCGCTCAAAGCCTTGTGGCAAAGGCTTTTCCCAACCCTTGGCGCGCCCGAGAGGAGTCGAACCTCCAACCTACGGATCCGTAGTCCGTTGCTCTATCCAATTGAGCCACGGGCGCACCAAACGTAAGTATATTGTATAGTCTCACCTACCAGGTGTCAATAAGAATCACACTTTGTCCTGCACTTTCCGGATAGAAGCTTTTCATGTGGTTTTCGAGTTCCTGTGAGAAATGGGTCAATTCTTTTAAGGCGAAGGGAATCTCTCGTAACGAAGCACTGTATTCTTCAGTTTCAGTTGAGGTTTCTTCACCAAAGGTAGCATTCTCTTCGGCAAGCGAAGTTATTCAAGCTCTATCTCGGCAACTGACTGCACAATGTGATGGGGACGATACGGAAAACGAGGAATATCTTCCAGCTTGGTCACACCGGTGAGGACAAGAATGGTCTCAAGACCAGATTCTAAGCCCACCTTGACATCAGTATCCATACGGTCTCCAACCATAACGGTATTTTCGGAGTGTTCTTCGATGTAACGGAGCGCGGCGCGAAGAATCAGAGGGTTCGGCTTTCCAACAAAATAGGGGGAATAGCCAGAGGCTTTCTCAAGGAGTGCCGCTACGGCTCCACAAGCAGGAACTATGCCACCTTCACCGGGACCAGAAGGGTCAGGATTGGTGGCAATGAAAGGCACACCAGACATAATAAGTTGACAAGCCCGTATGATTTTATCGTACGGGTATGATTCCATTTCACCCAGAATGACGAAATCGGGTCGATAATCGGTGAAAGAATATCCAACTTCATTGAGGGCCTGGTAAAGGCCGGTTCCTCCCAGAACAAACGCTGAACCTTTAGGTTTCTGCAAGCTGACAAAATGGGCGGTAGCCATAGCACTGCTAAAGAAATGTTTGGCATGGACTTCGATACCCACCCGACTCATACGGTGCTGCAAATCAAGTGGTGTGTACCGGGAATTATTGGTGAGAATGAGAAACTTATACCCATTCTTCTGCAGGCGTTCAAGAAATTCCTTTGCACCGGGAATAGCCTGATCACCATAGAGAAGGACTCCATCCATATCGATGAGAAAAGCCTTTTTACCTTCCATGCTGTAATTATAACCACTTCGTATTTTCTTGCCAAGCCCGATACAGCAATGCGTTACCTAAAAATGGGAACCAAATCCTGTAAACCAGTAAACCAGCTTTCCTCTTCAAACGTATAAAAGATAAAAATTGAAAAAGGGGGTTTAGGTCTTGTTGATGCAGCGATTCCTCCAACTCGTGCTCATTGTTACCTTAGTCACTTTTGCTGGATGTATCGTGGAGGTCAATCAATCGCTTCTTGAAATAACCGGAACAGTTCGTTTTGTTGAACTTGAAGGAGGTTTCTTTGGCGTGGTTGCCGATGACGGAACTCAGTATGAACCCATCAATTTGCCCAAAGAATACTACCAAGATGGGCTTCGGGTACACCTTTGGGCAAAGATTCGTGAAGATTACGCCAGTATTTTTATGTGGGGTACAATTATCGAAATTGGGAAAATCGAAGTTCTGAGCTAATTTTTGAGAAACTGGGCCAGTACTGAGGGAAAATCCTGTTCAAAGTCAGAATTCAGCGCCAGGAGTACGCCTCCATGACCTTTTCCCGAGATGCGGTGCAATATGGCTCTGTTTCCTTTTTCACGAAGCGCTCGGTAAAGGCACTCCGTTTGGGAAGGTGGAGTGACCTCATCCTTTTCGCCTACCATAAGGAGAAACTGGAAGGGGACTTTCTCCACCTGATACACTGGTGAAACAGAACGGAGATTCCTCCGTCCTTCGAAAAGGTTAATGAAGAGGAGTTCGACCACCTCTTTCCAGCGAATGTCTATATTTCCCTTATATGCCAAAAGATCATATGGGCCACTGAGAAGCAGCACTTTTTTAACAGCCTGATAAAGAGGAAAAGGCAACGAATCTTTCCCAACTGTGAGGAGCGCTACAAGATGCGCTCCTGCAGGGTGCCCACTGAGAGTAAGCTTTTTCGCATCCCCACCGTATTCCTCGATATGTTCATAGACCCACGTGAGTGCAGTAACGATATCCTTGGTCATTCCCGAGATTGAGACCTCAGGGTAGACCCGATAGTCAATGCTTACCCAAATGTATCGATTCCGAATAATTTCCTTACTGAACTGGGCATAAAGGACTTCATCTTTACTGCCCCCAATCCAGGTACCCCCATGGGCGAAGGCGAAAACGGGAAGTTTCTCCCCTTGCCGGAGAGATAAAGGAACCATCACGTCCAGAATCTGATTTTTCTTCCGGCCATATCGGACATTTTTATAAAGGATTCCCTGAGCGTATTGAGCCAGCGTTTCGGGGAGCATAAAAATTCTTTTGCCTTCCTTTTCTGGGCAAGAAAGACCAAAATAGTTGCATAGCTGAACTTTAATGCGTTCATTTTCCTGATAAGAAAATGCAAATCGCTCTTGAAGTTGAGCGGTCAATCGTTCGCTTACGCTTTCAAGAGAAATATAACTGAAAAGGAGAAAAAATAAAACCAAAACCACATTGCTCCGGAGAAGCATTTTCTTTTGTCCTCCCGTTTATTCCATCACTATACCCTATTGTAAAAATTTTTGAAACTGGAAGATAAAATTATTGTTTTTTCTCCCCTTCGACCTATAATCATTCTTAATTCAATGAACAACGAGTCTTCGTGGAGGAAGAGTTCTGTATGAAAGAAGAAACTGATGTTCATCGGTTTTCGGTTCCAGCTAGAATTCGAGGTAAAAGGCTACGTTCCTTAGGTCCGATCCCATCATTGGAAGAGTACGTGCACCCTGACTGGTGGAGGTATATTTTTAATTCTCTTTATCTCAAAACCGATGCTGACGTAGTTGACGATCAAAATATCACTAAAAAAGAGGTGGATTTTTTTACTAAGATGCTGGGACTTCAGCCAGACGACGCGATTCTTGACCTGTGCTGTGGACAGGGGCGACACTCTCTAGAACTTGCTCGGCGTGGTTTTACAAAAGTTTACGGTCTGGACCGATCTCACTATTTGATTCAGAAAGCCCGGCAGCAAGCAAGAAAAGAGGGTCTGAATGTTCAGTTTAAGGAGGGAGACGCTCGAAGGCTTCCCTACCCTGTAAGCAGTTTCGACGTAGTGCTCATTCTTGGAAATAGCTTTGGATATTTTGAAAGCGTTCAGGATGACCTCAGGGTGTTACAAGAAGTCCACCGAGTTCTTAAACCGGTTGGGAAAATATTTATCGATGTTGCCGATGGCGAATACCTAAAGGATCATTTCCAAGCCCGTTCTTGGGAATGGATTGGGAAGAAACAATTTGTACTTCGAGAACGTTCTCTCTCTACCGATGGTCAGCGCTTAATTTCCAGAGAAATCATTACCCATGTGGAAAATGGGGTCATTGCTGATCAGTTCTATGCCGAGCGTCTTTATTCGAAGGAAGATCTTTGCGCATTTCTTGAAGAAAGCGGATTTAAGGATATCATTTGTCATGGAAGTCATTTTTCTGAATCCACCCGTTGTCAGGACCTGGGAATGATGGAACGGAGAATCCTCCTGAGTGCGCGGGTGCATAAACCTGTCTCGATTGATCGTCTAGGAAAGAGTAAAAAAAAGAGCTTCAGAGTCGCTGTTCTCCTCGGAGATCCTCATCAACCAGATCCGATTAAACCAAACACGGTTTTTGACGAAGATGACCTTTATACAGTTCAGAGCCTAAAAAGTGTTCTGAACGACCTCTCGGGTTATTCTTTTATTTATCTTGATCGGCATGATACACTCGTTCATGATCTTGTGAAACTTCGAGGCAAAGTTGATCTTGTGTTTAACCTTTGTGACGAAGGGTTTAGCAACGATGCTCGCAAAGAACTCCATATCCCTGCCCTTCTTGAAATTCTGGGATTTCCATATACTGGCTCCTCGCCTCGGTGTCTTGCGTATTGTTATGACAAATCTTTGGTTCGTGGTATAGCTAAAGAAATGGGTATTCCGGTTCCGAAGGCTTTTCTCATTCAATCTGACGATTTCACCTTCAACCTCCCTTTTCATTTTCCGGTTATTCTCAAACCCAATTTTGGGGATTCCAGTTTCGGTATCACTCAGAAAAGTGTTGCCACAAATATGGATGATTTTGTGGAAGCCGTTTCCGAAATCCGGGGAAAGTTTGGTTACGATAAACCAATCCTAGTGGAAGAGTTCCTCACTGGTAAAGATCTGAGCCTGGGAATCATTGGAAATCCCCCTGAATCGTACCAAATCCTCCCGCTCACCGAGGAAGACTATAGCTTCCTTGCTCCAGGGTTACCACCCATCTGTGGGTATGAAGCCAAATGGCTTCCGGATTCGCCTTACGGTAAGGTTACTTCCGTTCCCTGTACATTGGACAAAGAAACTGAAAAAGTCATCGTTACAAGCTCTTTGAAGCTCTTCGAACGGTTGGAATGCCGAGATTATGCCCGGTTTGACTGGCGTCTTAGTAAAGATAGCCACCCTTATCTCCTGGAAGTGAACCCTAACCCCGGCTGGTGCTGGGATGGACACCTGGCAAAGATGGCCTTCTTTGCGGGATTGTCGTATCAAGAAATGCTTCACGCCATCCTCAAAGCCAGCATTAAGAGATTAAAAGGAGAGTGTGAACTCCCTTAGGAGCTTCATGTAGATTGAATCATCCTCTTGATGCTTTTTTGTGCCTTCTGAATGATTGCTTCTGGTAACTCAATCTGGTATTCCATTTTTTCCAAGCTCGACACGATTTTTTCCAGGGTAATCTTTTTCATATCAACACATATGGCATTCTCACTCACAGGATAAAAGCGCTTTGTTGGATTTTCCTTTTGCAGGCGATACAGAATCCCCACTTCGGTTCCCACAATAAAGGTGGAGGCTAAAGACTTCTTCATATACCAACACATGCCTTCCGTGGAAAGAACGTGGTCTGCAAGTTCGATCACTTCCTGACGACATTCAGGATGGACAAGGACAGGGGCTTGAGGATAACGCTTTTTTGCCTCTTCAATGTGTTCTGGTGTGATATCGACATGAACCGGACAGTATCCCGGCCAAATGATGAAATTTCCTCCAGTTTGAGAAGCAACATATCGGGCAAGATGTTGATCTGGAACAAAAATAATTTCTGCAGCTGATTTCAAGCTCTCCTCTACAATTTTCACGGCGTTTGCTGAAGTGCAGCAATAATCACATTCAGCTTTCACTGCTGCCGAGGTATTAACATAGCATAGGCTTACCGCTTGAGGGTGAAGACTTTTAAGCTCTCTCAGCTGCGGTGCAGTAATCATGTCGGCCATTGGACATCCAGCTTTTTCTTCGGGCAATAAAACCAACTTCTGAGGGGAAAGGATTTTGGCCGTTTCTGCCATAAAGAAAACACCACAAAATACAATCACCTTGGCATCGGTTTGACTCGCTGCGATGCTCAAGCCCAGCGAGTCTCCTACGAAATCAGCCACATCCTGTACTTCGGGTAACTGGTAATTGTGAGCAAGAATCAGCGCTTTTTTTTCTTGTTTGAGTTTGAAAATATCTTTTTTAAGATCGTCCATCATGTTTTTTGCACTTCCTTCCTTCATTCTAGTACCCTTTCAATGATTCCTCCGCCCAGAATTTCGTCATGACTGTAGAAAACCACCGATTGTCCAGGGGTAACCATTTCTACTTCTTCCTCAAACATCACCTGCACTTTTTGGAAATCCAGTATTCTAACAGAACACAGCCTTTCCCTTTGCAGATACCGTACCTGAGCAAAAAGGTGAGTTGGAAACGCTTCCACAAGAATGTTACAGGGCGACGCGATAAGACCTCGTACCTTCAATTCTCCTCTTCCCCCTACCACAACTTCGTGACGTTCCGGCCTTATGGCAACAACGTAAAAAGGTTTTACACCGCTTACTCTTAATCCTTTTCTCTGGCCAATCGTATATTGGAAATATCCTCGATGCCTTCCTAAAACCCTTCCATCAGATGTCACAATTAATCCAGAAAGGTCTTCCTGGATCTTCTGGGTGAGGAATTTCCGATAATCTCCATGGAGGAGAAAACAGACATCCTGGCTCTGGGGTTTGGTTGCCACCGGGAGGTGAGCCCACGTTGCCAGGGCTCGCACTTCCTCTTTTGTTAACTCTGAGAGGGGAAAAAGGATAAAAGGGAGATGTGTTTGTTCAATACCATAGAGGAAATATGTCTGGTCTTTTCGTCTATCTTTCGGCCTCTTCAGAAAATATTTCCCCCCGCGTTCCTCAATTCTGGCATAGTGTCCAGTAGCCAGGTAGTCAAAACCCATAATTCTTGCATGACTCAGTAGTTTTCCGAACTTGAGGTGTTTATTGCAGACCACGCAGGGGTTAGGTGTCTTTCCTTGTCGATACTGGTTGACAAAATCTTGAATGACAATATCTTCCATGTGGTGGGAATAATCAAGAACATGATGAGGAATGTCAAGCTTTTTACAGACAGAAGTAGCGTCTTCGACAGCCTTTTCAGAAGTTGAAAGGCCAAAATACATGGTTACCCCGGCAACCTCAAATCCTCTTTCAACAAGGATCAAAGCTGCAACCGAAGAATCTATCCCACCACTCATGGCTACAAGAACTTTCTTCTTTACCATAAAGTTCACCACACTCTCAAAAAATTGATAAATACCGTTCACCAGTGTTGGGGAGAATAACTACGATGAACTCTCCTGGTTTTACTCTCTTTTTGCGGTTTTGATTGCTCACCACCAGGCAGCTATGTCTTTCTCTTTTGCCAGGCATTTTAACATGGCAAAGACGTCTTTATTGCTTACCGTGATAATCGCGTTCAGAAGCTCTACCTGGAGAATGTCTGGAATAAAGCCGGTCCCAATTCCTTGAACACGGCATGGAGAGAACCGGGCGACACCCCCGGGCAAAGATAAAGGTTAAACCAATTCCGGTATTGCCGATGGTTGGTTCAACTATGAGTGTTTCAGGTTTTGAGAGTCTTCCTTTTTCGGCATCTTCAATCATGACTAAAGGGGCCTCTTTTAGACTCTTACGGGGGTTGAAAAATTCAAGTTTAGCCACAACTTCCTCCGGCAAGTCTTTTGCAATTTTTTCCCCGTCGCATAAGCGGTGCCTTTCTGATTAGTCGGGTGACGTCGTCAGTAATTTTCGTGTTTCCTCCTAAATCATTTTTTGCCTGACTGCTTGTTCTTCCATTTTTGGCACACGCCACACCTCTTTAAGGCGGTGGTGTTCGATACCAATGGGAACATGGTGATCCTCATAACGGACGTAATAGGCTAATAAGGAAGCAGCATCTTCCAGAGTGTCTCTATTCTCTCTTCCTCTTCCCAGTGCTATGGGTCCTTTTCCCTCTACAGGGAAAAACAGCACGTCCTCAGGGGTAGCAACACTCCAAATCTTTTCATTTTCTCCAGCATCTCGTCCCACGATGAGCTTGAAAGTCGGGTTAAAACGGAAATGCCTTCCCAACTTTAAAAGTTCGATTTCTTGAAAGGTGAGATTTCCCCCGTGTTGAAGTAAATCCCGTAACCTCCTCGAAAAGTTGGGTTCGGTCAGAAGGCAACCACCAGCCGGAGGTGAAAAAGACCGTATTTTCCATTCTTCGGCGAGTTTGAGTTGTTTTTCCCTTCCTCGTCCCGAAATATCCAGCAATGCTTCTCGTTTTATCCACCCTTCCTTCTCTGGGATCGTCTCTGGAAGGAGTTTTGCGGAAAGGGGACGGAGTAACAATCCTTTCAGTCCACTTTGTTTTTCAATGAGTCTCAGAGTGTTCTTCATCTGGGACTTGGGCCTTTGCCCTATCACTTCACCAGTAAAAACGAACGAAGCCCCCCATTCTTCCATGAGTTCTCTGGTCCGGCGTAGCATCCAGATTTTGCAGTCAATACAGGAATTCATATTTTTTCCATACCCATAGCGGGGGTTTTTGATAATTGCCAGATAACTTTCGTCTACTTCGATTTCTCGATACTCTACTCCTAATTCTTGCACGAGTTGTTTTATCTGGTTCCCTCTTCCCCAGAAAGGACTCAGGAATCGGAGGGCAATGACCTCGATGTCTTGCTTCTTCAAGAGGGAAACCGCCAGTGCACTATCCAAACCTCCTGAAATAAGACCAATGGCTCGCACTCTCATTCCTCAAATGCAATATTCTACCATTTGATTTGCTTGATTCATCTTGGTCAGGTCTTCCAGAGTGAATTCTTCCAGAGCTTCGATGATCTTTCTTCCCACCCGTTGCCAAACTTTTCTGGCCACACAGAAGGAAGCTCGTTCGCAGCGTGTATTTCCTTCCAAGCAATCAACTGGCAAAATGTTTCCCTCTAATGCTTCCATCACTTCTCGCACCGTAATCTGTGAAGGATGACGTGAAAGACGGTAACCTCCACCTGAACCCCTGCGAGAAGTAATCAAGCCTTTTGCTTTGAGAGGAATCACAATCTGGGTGAGATATTTCTCAGATATTCCTTCTCTTTCGGCAATCTCCTTTATATAGAGCAATTTTCGTTCTTCGTAAGAAAGCGCCAGTTGAATCATCAACCGCAAACCATAACGGGATCGGGTAGAAAAACGAATGAGAAATCCCTCCTGAAATTCATGAATTTAATCATTTTGGTAATATTTTATAAGAAAAGTCTCTTTTGGTCAACGTATAAGGGCTGTACTAGTCCAGATCGACTCTTCTTTTTTGCCTATTAAAGAGGGACTTGGTGTACACTTTCTCAGAGCGGCATAGAAGCCGTTACAAAAACCTGGAACTCAGACTACCCTCGGAACCTTTTAGAAAGAGAATAATTCACTTTTACAAAACAGGATGCGTTTGTTTCCCAATCAATATCGTTTCTGATGAAGGTTTTATGCTCAGCATAATTAGGGGAAATAAAAGAGATTCATGTACCAATCAAGGATTCGCACTCCGAAGAAGAGGGCGGTAATTGCCCCACCACTCAAAAATGGTCCAAAAGGGAGGGGATCTTTGAGGGTTTTCCTTTTCGTGAGGATGAGGATGATTCCTACGATACCACCACCTATAAAAGCAAAAAAGAGAGCCAACAAACCAAGTTTCCACCCTAAAAAAAAGCCGATGGCGCCAGCCAGTTTCACATCGCCAAAACCCACTCCTTTAGGCTGAGCAAGGTAAAGAAGAAAGAAAAAAGCAAAAAGGATGCCCCCGCCCAGGAGTTTGTCGTAGATCGAAGGATTCAAAACAAGTGAAATTCCCCCCAGGCCATAGAGGAAGATGGTAAGGGTATCGGGAATTCGCTGAGTTTTAATATCAACAAGAGAGAGAAAAAAAAGAATAACTCCAAAGGCGATACGAATCATGGGAATAGAGCCCGGGGAATGAATTCCCCGGGCTCTCGATTAACGAACAATTATTCGATGTTTGTACCACCAGTTAAATTGTTCGATTCAGAAATGACTCCACCTGGTCCAATAACAAACCTGTAGGTCGTGCCACTTGTTGCCGGGGTATTCGGATCCCAAATCTGGTAGTCTGTGCTGGAATTCGCTTTACATTGATATGGTACGTTTCCAATGGGAGTTTTTGGGGGATTCGGGATGCTTGACTTAATCGCGTTTATTAAACCTGCTGCAGTGCTTGGATAGTCGGCCAAAGCATTTTCCGTCGAATACACCTCAATGGCTGTAGCCATCTGATGGAGGTTGGCTTTAGTGGCATTCTGTGCAGCAACCAGACGTGAGGTGGTATACCGGGGAATGGCTATGGCCATCAGGAATCCAATAATAGCCACTACAATGATAAGCTCAATCAAAGTGAAACCTTCTTCTCTCTTTTTCTTTTTTGTGAACCAGTTCATGATTTCACCTCCAGAAAGAAACTATATTGAAATCCTCTCTCTAAACTTTATAGATAAATTATCTTGCCAAATTTATTCACATACCACCCCCTTGCATACCCTTAGAGGCGATTTCAAAAATTGGTAGAAAGAGGGATAGGGCTACGATGAATACTCCGACACCGATTATTATGGTCAATGCAGGTTCAATTGTGGAAGAGAGACGGCTGACAAAAAGGACAATCTCTTTGTCGTAGAGTTCGGTGACTTTGTTGAGGGTGAGTTCGAGGTTACCAGACTCTTCACCCACACTAACCATCTGGACCACAACCGGAGGGAAGAAGGGAAACTGGGCGATACTCTGGGAAAGGTTTCTTCCCCGGCGGATGCTTTCGGCAATTTCAAGAACCATATTCTGAACATAGGTATCACCTAAGGAAGTGGCCACTACTTCTAGAGCCTGAACCATGGGCATGCCACTACGAAGAAGACCATTCAAAATCCAGGCAAAACGGGAGATAATGAGTTTATGGAGGAGTTGACCAAAGAGGGGAAGACGGTACTTTTTTCGGTCCCACCACCTTCGGCCTTTTTCGGAAGCGATGTAGAGAAAGAAAATAAGGACTGCACCCAGAAAAGAACCATAAATCAAAAACCAGTTGGCATTCACAAACCGGATGAATCCGAGAACCACTTTGGTGATAAGGGGCAGTTCAATGGTAAAAGTTTCAAAAAGAAGGACAAACTGGGGAAAAACAAAGTATACCAGGAAAAACGAAGCGGCAATCATGGCCACCAGCAGAATCATGGGGTAGTACGTCGCCGACTGGACTTTATCTCGGAGGTCCTTTTCCCATTCGAGGTAGTCGGCAAGCCGTCCCAGAGTCCAGTCGAGGTTTCCACCTGCTTCCCCAGACTGAGCCATACCCAGAAAAACCCGATTGAAGGTTTTGGGATAATCGGCAAGGGCTTGGGACAGAGAGTACCCCCGTTCAATTTTGTTGGCGATTTCTTCGATGGTAACAACAAAGTTGAGGTTGCTGAGTTGTTTGGCAATACTCCGCAGGGCCGAAAGGAGGGGAACACCAGCTTCAAG
>JBDIWM010000005.1 GCA_039638595.1 Atribacterota bacterium | reverse complement strand
TTTGCCTGGGCGTACCCTTCGGCAAGATGGTCCGGAAAGCCTAAAAGGGTTTGCCGTACCATTTCAAATGGGTTAGATGCTTCAGTTGGTTCAATCAATCCCAACCCTCCTTTAAGAGAAGACACACCGTTGCGATTATTTTATCCAATTTTCTGCCGAATGACAAATGGTCGTTTCAGGAATATAGTGTGGAAACCTCAAAGAGTGATAGGAGTCCTTTTTCGTTTTTCATTTGCTTGCTTTTGTTATCGGGGTATAATAAATGGGGGAGGGAATGGAGAAGCGTTTTTTAGAGGAAGGAAGACTCCGAATTTTCATTTATCATGATGAAGAAACATTCCGAGCTCTGAGTGAAGGTCGCAGGCGCAAGATGGGCGGGTCCTTTCGTGATGTCCTTACTGGTCTTTTTTCTCGGGCTTACTTTGATGCAGAATTGGAAAGGTTGAATACCACAAGACAGTTGCCACTTTCTGTAGTCATTGCGGATGTCAACAAATTTAAATTAGTGAACGATGTCCTGGGACATGCGGTAGGAGATCGGATTCTTCAGAATGTAGCGCAGCGGTTGAAAACGATATGCCGGAGAGAGGACCTTGTGGCTCGGTTTGGTGGTGATGAGTTTGCCATTTTGCTTCCCAAAACTGCCCGTGAAAAAGCTCATGAACTTTTGATGCGGTTTCCACTATTCTTTTTCCCTTTTGAGCATGATTGCCATATCCCCGTTTCGCTGTCCTTTGGGGTTGCGACAAAAAGTGAGCCGTACCAGAGTATAAACGAAGTGCGTGAAGAGGCGGAAAGGGCCATGTACCATGACAAAACGATGCGCAAAAAAGAGGTGGAGAAACAGGTTCTCGTGGCCCTTAAGGGGTGCCTCAGAAAAAAGGTTTACGCATGTGAGCCCCATTTTCGCACTTCAGAAAGGTTGCGTCTGGGTTTAGAGTTCGGTAATAAGCTTTCTTTAACCAAATTTGAAAGGGAGAAGTTGCTGCGACTTCTGGTTTTTCATGATTTGGGGAAGATAATTATTCCGGGAGAGCTCCTCAGTCGAGATCGGAAAGAAATGAGTGTGAATGAGTGGAAGCTCATCACCAGTCACAGCGAAGCTGGATACCGGCTTGCATCCCAACTCCAAATGTTAAATTCGATCGCGGAAGAAATTCTCTCTTTTCGAGAACGATGGGATGGAAAGGGTTATCCCCGGGGGTTGAGAGGAAGAGCCATTCCCTTTCTGAGCCGGGCTGGGGCTATCATGAACGCTTATGAAGCAATGACGATGGGAAGGCCATACCGTCTTCCTCTTTCACGGTTGCAAGCTATGGAGGAAATCTGGAATCAGCGGGGAAAACAGTTTGATCCGGAGATCGCGCCGCTTTTTCTTAAAATTCTTGAAGTAAAGGAATTTTCTTCAAAAGGTTCTTGACGAAGGGACAAATTTTTGCTACGCTTCTCTTAAGTTGAATAGGTAGAGCGATGAAGAGGGGAAGTAGCTTCTTTCCGTGGACCAGAGAGAGTCGGGGAAGGTGGGAGCCCGGTGTTCAGGGAGGAGTGAATGGGCCTCGGAGCACTTCACCGAAAGCGAAAAAGTGAGTAGGCTGAAGAGGGTCTTTCCCTATAGAGAAAGCAGGGTATCGGAGGATTCCTGTACCTGGGGGAGTGGGTGATGGGTTATCCATCATCAAAAAGAGTGGCACCGCGAGTAAAGCCCTCGTCTCTTGACGAGGGCTTTTTATTTTGAGGTGGAAGGAATGGAGATACGGCCTGGTTACGGAGAGTTCCAAAAACGGATTGATGAAGGATACGATTTTGTCCCACTTTATGGGGAGGTTCTGGGGGACCGTTTGACCCCGATTGCCCTGGTGGAAAGGTTTTCGGATAAAATGCCCTTGTTTCTTCTGGAAAGTGCCGAAAGGGGTGAGGTATGGGGACGATATTCCTTTCTTGTCTTTGATGTGGATAGGGAGGTAGTATTTCAGGAATTTTGGAGTGTAATACCCCGTCTTGAGCAGATTTTTCCTACCTGTCGGGTGTATCCGTCGCTTGATTTGCCATTTCTGGGTGGAGCAGTAGGGTTTCTGAGTTACGATGCCGTAAAAACCTGGGAATTGACGGTTCCTCGAAAGCCACTCGATTTTCCTCTGGCCTATTTTGCCCTGGCCCGCCGATTTTTATACTTCGACCACTTGAGACATCGTCTGGGGGTGGTCTATGTGGCGGGAAAGGAGGAGTACCACGAAGCGAAAGAATGGATTGAAAACGTGGTTCAAAGAGTGACAAGAGAGGGGTTAATTTCTGCGGAAGATGATGGATTTCGTCTTACTGGGCAGATTACTTCCAATTTTACCCGCGCTTCTTTTGAAGAGGCAGTACGCTATGTGAAAATACTCATCGAAGAAGGGCATGCTTCTCAGGTGGTGATTTCCCAGCGTTTTACCATTCCCTATGAGGGGAACCCCTTTCTGGCCTACCGTTTTTTGCGTTCTTTGAATCCGTCACCGTACCTTTTTTATTGTAAGACGTCCACGTTTACCATGTTTGGTTCCTCCCCTGAAATGCTCACCAAACTGGAACATGGGAGGGTTTGGACCAAGCCCATTGCTGGAACTCGCCGAAGAATCCCAGGTTTGGATGAGGAAATGGTGGTGCGGGAACTTTTAGCAGATGAGAAGGAAAATGCTGAGCACGTGATGCTTCTTGACCTGGGAAGAAACGACCTGGGGAGAATTGCCCTTCCCGGGACGGTGCGCGTGGAAGAATTCATGAAGGTAGAACGGTACTCCCATGTCTTTCATATTGTTTCCACAGTTTCGGGAAAAGTCAAAAATGGTTTTACACCTTGGGAAGTTCTCAGAGCTACGTTTCCAGCTGGAACCGTGAGTGGGGCTCCCAAAGTGCGGGCCATGCAAATTATCGAAGAGGTGGAACCCCAGGCTCGGGGTCCTTACGCCGGAGCTTTGGGATATGTGAGTTTTCAGGGAAATATGGATACCTGCATTCTCATCCGAAGCATTTTCTGTAAAGATGGGGAAGCTCGCATTCAGGCTGGAGCGGGGATTGTCTATGACTCAATTCCTGAAAAAGAGTATGAGGAAACTCGGAGCAAGGCCGAGGCCTTGCTCCTTGCGTTACAAAGTGCAGAAAGGAGGAAAACGGAAGTATGATTCTGGTAATCGACAACTATGACTCTTTTACTTACAATCTTGTCCAGTACCTGGGGGAATTGAGTGAAGAAGAGATCGTGGTGTTTCGAAATGACCAAATCACCATTCCAGAAATCCATGCGATGTGTCCTTCCCGGCTTGTAATTTCCCCCGGTCCCAAGGATCCAACTGACTGTGGGATTACGAATGATGTGATCCGCACCTTTGCCTCCTCCATTCCCACTTTAGGGGTGTGTCTTTGGCCATCAGTGTATTGCTTATGTTGAGGGCGCAGAAATTGTAAAGGCTCGCCGGCCCTGCCACGGGAAAAAGTCCCGAGTTTTTCTTTTCTCTTCGCCCATCTTCCAGAATCTTCCTCAACAAATCTGGGTAGGGCGATACCACTCCTTAGTGGTTAAGCCAGAAACCCTCCCTCCCACTTTACGGATTACTGCACTCACCGAGGAGGGTGAAATTATGGCTCTTGAACATTGCTCCTATC
Organism: Atribacterota bacterium; assembly: GCA_039638595.1. NCBI lineage: Bacteria > Pseudomonadati > Atribacterota > Atribacteria > Atribacterales > Candidatus Caldatribacteriaceae > Candidatus Profundicultor > Candidatus Profundicultor thermophilus. The sequence continues at coordinate 73,192 of JBDIWM010000005.1, read as the reverse complement.
CCCTTTTTGGAGTTCAGTTCCATCCCGAGTCGGTACTGACTCCAGAAGGGAAACTGATTCTCAAAAATTTTCTGGAGGTGGGCTGACCATGGGTGGAAAAGAAATTTTGGGGCAACTCGCTAACGGTGAGAAACTGGATAAGGAAGAAGCCTATCGTCTCATGCTGAACATTATGGAGGAAACTTTTACCCCAGTCCAGCTGGGGGCAATCCTCGCCATGTTACGACTGCGAAGAGAAAGTGGGGAGGAGCTCTCTGGTTTTGTGCGCGCCATAAGAGAGAAGGCTGTTCCCTTTACGGTTTCTCCCTCGGTTGATGTTGTTGATAACTGTGGCACCGGTGGTGATGGAATGGGTACCTTCAATTTCTCAACTGCTTCAGCCATTCTTGCGGTTGGTGCCGGGGTCAGAATAGTCAAACATGGAAACCGTGCGGTGAGTAGCTCTTCTGGAAGTGCTGATTTCTTGGAGTGTCTGGGTATTCCCATCGAAGCACCACCCCAGGCCATGCAAACGCTTTTTAAAGAGACAGGTTTCACCTTTCTCTATGCACCACGTTATCATCCTGCCATGAAAGTGGTGCAAGGAGTGCGCAGGGAACTCGGAATGAGGACGGTGTTTAATCTTTTGGGGCCGCTGGTCAATCCCTGCAGGGTGCACTATAAACTGGTTGGGGTGTATGAACCGGGGCTCCTCTTTCCGGTAGGGGAAGCGTTACTGGAACTGGGAGTGAAAAAGGGGCTTGTGGTGTGGGGAGAACCGGGAATTGACGAAGTGAGTCTGGCTGGAAAAAGTGAAATGGTCCTTGTTACTAATGGAAAACTAAAGTCATTTTCGTTCCACCCCCAGGATGTGGGTTTCCAAACCTGTGCCCTTTCTGAACTTCGGGGAGGGAACCCTAAGGATAACGTTGCACTTTTCTTTGAAATTCTACGGGGAAAACAAAAAGGGCCGCTTCGGAATGCGCTCCTTTTGAATGCTGCGTTCCTTTTATGGTTATGTGAACAATCATCAAGCCTTTCTCGAGCCTTGCAGTTTTTGGAAAGTATTTTAGCCAGTGGCCAGGCGCTACGCACGGTGGAAACCATCGTTGATACGGCCCGGGGAATGGAGGTGGCTTCATGATGGAAACGATTCTGGAACAAATTGTCACCCACACCCGGAAGAAACTGTTCATGATGAAGCAGTACTCCGCATATGATGTGGTCGAAATTATGGCCAAAAGAACAAAAAATTCCTTTTCGGAGGTATTCGCAGACTCATCCCAGATGCACATCATTGCCGAAATCAAGTGTGCTTCACCTTCTCGGGGAAAACTGTTGCCGTATGAAAGGGTTTTAAAGGTTTTATCCTGTTATGAGGAAGGAGGAGCTTCGGCAATTTCGGTGGTGACGGAAGAGGAACATTTTGGGGGTAACGTGACTCTCCTTGAGAAAGTTATAGCCAAAACCTCTCTTCCTGTTTTGCGGAAGGATTTTGTTATCGAGGAAACTCAGATCTACGAGTCGGCGGAGAAGGGGGCAGGAGCTCTCCTTCTCATTGCCCGGATTTTGCATCGTGAACGGCTCAAAAAATTCGTTGACCTGTGTACTCTTTTGGGTATGGTTCCTCTGGTAGAAGTACATGATGAAAGAGACTTGGAGAAAGCTCTGTTTGCTGGAGCGAGGTTGGTGGGAATTAATAATCGGAATCTGGCTACCTTTGAAGTATCGCTCCAGACCACACTTCGTCTTTTACCCCTTGTGCCTAAAGGGCTTATGGTGGTGAGTGAAAGTGGAATCCGGAGCAGGGAGGACATTACCATGTTGCGCGAAAGAGGGGTACGAGCCTTCCTCATCGGGGAGACCCTCCTTGCTGCTACGGATCCAGTGAAAAAATTGAGGGAATTGAAGGGAGAGGAAGAACTTGCTCGCTGTTAAAGTCTGCGGAATTCAGACGGAAGAAGATGCCCACTCTCTTGCCCAAATGGGGGTGTGGGCGCTGGGATTTATTCTGGTGGAGGGAAGCCCTCGCTGGGTGAATCCAGAAAAAGCAAGAAATTTGGTACATGGAATTCGGAGTCGAGTGTTGACTGTGGGCGTTTTTCGGGATATGGGCTGGAAGGAAGTAAAGCAATTGGTTGATTTCTGTAGCTTTGATCTCGTTCAGCTCCATGGAGCCGAAAGTCCTTCTTTCTGTGCCCATTTTCCGGGAAGGGTGGTCAAGGCTTTTGGAGTGGATGAGAAGTTTGAGGAAAAAACCGTTGAAGAATACCGTGGTGTGGTTCGGTATTTCCTATTTGACACGGTCCGAGGAACACAGGGTGGCGGGACCGGAACGCCTTTTCCCTGGATAAAAGTTCAAAAAATTGTGGAAGGGTACGAAGTGCCAGTAATCGTGGCGGGTGGATTGGGGGAGGAAAATCTTCCCCAACTCATCTCTCTTTTCCATCCCTTTGGAGTTGACTTGAATAGTAAAGTAGAAGAGAGACCGGGGAAGAAGGATCTCACAAAAATACAGAGGATTCTGGACTGGCTAAGAAGGAGATGAAAAAATGAAAGAAAATGGATTTTTTGGCGAATTTGGTGGGTTCTTTGTGCCGGAGATTTTGATTCACCCTCTGGAGGAGCTGGAAGAGGCCTATTTCACGTACCGGGAGGACCACTCCTTTCAAGAAGAGCTTGCCTTGTATCTCCGGTCGTACGCGGGAAGGCCGACTCCACTGTATTTTGCCCGGCGCCTTTCGGAACATCTCGGAGGAGGAAAGATATATTTAAAGAGGGAAGATCTCAATCACACCGGTTCCCACAAACTCAATAATACCTTAGGGCAGGTGCTCCTGGCTAAGAAAATGGGAAAAACGAGAGTCATCGCCGAAACCGGTGCGGGACAGCATGGAGTAGCTACAGCCACGGCTTGTGCCCTTTTTGGACTTCAATGCCGGGTGTACATGGGGGCGGTGGACATGGAGCGGCAAAAACTCAACGTTTTTCGGATGAATATCCTGGGAGCAGAAGTGGTGGCTGTTCACTCAGGAAGCCAAACTCTGAAGGATGCCATTAATGAGGCGATGCGAGACTGGGTGCGGAATGTGGATACCACCCATTATGTGATTGGTTCGGTGGTTGGACCGCATCCCTATCCCACCATGGTGCGGGACTTTCAGTCAGTCATTGGAAAAGAGGCAGAGGTGCAGATGATTGAAGCTGAGGGACGAGTACCTGATTATGTAGTGGCTTGTGTGGGTGGAGGGAGCAATGCTATGGGCATTTTCCATACCTTTGTGTCCCGGGAAGAGGTAAGACTAATTGGTGTTGAAGCGGGGGGGCTGGGTCTTCATACTGGAAGTCATGCTGCCAGTATCGGGCAGGGGTCGAAGGGTATTCTCCATGGGAGTTTGAGTTACCTCCTGCAGGATGAGTTTGGACAGGTTCTCCCCACCCATTCAGTGGCGGCTGGTCTCGATTATCCCGGGGTGGGTCCAGAACATAGCTTTCTCTTTGAAAGGAAAAGAGCTTCGTACGTCAGCGTAAAGGATGAGGAGGCCGTTGAAGCCTTCGTCCTTCTTGCAGAAAAAGAGGGAATTATTCCAGCTCTGGAAAGCGCTCATGCGGTGGCCTACGCAGTAAAACTTGCTCCTACCCTCTCGAAGGGCGAGATTCTTTTGATTTGCCTTTCGGGAAGAGGGGATAAGGATGCCGAAGAAGTGATGCGCTATCGGGAAAGGAGGGGTGGTCGATGAAGAGGAGCCTGCGAGAAATCCTTGAGGAAAGGCGCAAAAACCATAAACTCTTTGTTCCCTATCTTACCTTTGGATATCCCAGTATTCCAGATTTTCTGGAGCTTGTCTCTATCTGTAACGAAGAAGGGGCCGATGCTCTGGAAGTGGGAATTCCTTACTCCGACCCGGTGGCTGATGGGCCGATAATTCAAACCACTTCCTACCGGGCTTTGCTACAGGGGGTAACACCGCTTCTTGTTAAGGAAACGATGGAAAAAGCTTCGCGTTCCATTCCCCTTGTGGTCATGACCTATGGAAACATTGTTTTTCGTTATGGAGTGGACCGATTTACGCGAGATTTTTCACAGGCGGGGTTTCAGGGACTGATCGTGGCTGACTTTCCTCTGGAGGCCAGATCCCTTCTTTTGGGAGCAAAAGAATTTATGGAGGTGATTCTTCTTCTGGCAGTGAATTCTTCACCAGAGCGAATTGTCCGGGTTGGGCAGGAAAGTGAGGGATTCGTTTACCTTGTTTCTGGCAAGGGAACCACTGGTGCGGTGGATATTGACCTTGGAGTTTTAGAGAAGGTGGTTTCGATGCTTCGTTCGTGCGCAGTGAGTCCGGTTCTGGTAGGCTTTGGGATTCATTCTCCTTCCCGGGCGAAAGAAGTGGCGAGCGTGAGTGATGGAGTGATTGTCGGTTCAGCGCTTCTTGATTTTATCCTCAAGCATGAATCGGAAAAAAGCTGGAAGGAAGGATTTGCAAAACTTTTACGGGAATATCGCCAGGCGCTTCAGGAAAGATGAAGAGCATCGTCATTCAAGGGGTTCCGTTTCTTCAGTTTGAACATATTACTTTGCCATCCCTTTTCCATGTTTTTACGTTCAAACAGCCGTTTTTAAACCCTGGGGATGATGAAGAACGGGAACGATTGAAGGTGATTTTATCTATTGATACCCTCTGCACGGCTTCCCAGATGCACGGAACACATTGGGTGGTGGTGGATGAACCTCTCCAGGAAAAACCAGTGGCTGATGCACTTTTAACGGCGCGAAAGGGTATGTATTTAGGAGTGTTGGTCGCTGATTGTTTCCCCATTCTTTTGGTTGACCCAGTGAAGGAAGCATTGGCTGTGGTTCACGCTGGTTGGAAAGGTGTGATGGGCGCGATTCACCTTGAAGTGCTCCAAGCCATGCATACGGTTTTTGGAAGCCGGGTGTCTGATTTGTTGGTGGGTGTCGGTCCAGGGATTGGAGGATGCTGTTTCGAGGTAAAGGAAGACGTGGCTCAGCTTTTTGTCGGGCGAGGGGCGAAACGGATACAAGAAAAGGAGGGGCGCTTTTTCATAGACCTTTCGGGAATAGTGCAGGACGAACTGGAAGCATGTGGAGTGATGAAAAAGAACATCGAACAGAGTGGCTTGTGTACCCGGTGTCACGGGGAAATGTTTCACTCCTTTCGCCGAGAAGGGAGACTATCCGGTCGAAATATGCTTCTTGCAGGATGGCGAAAAAGAGATTAAAGTATTACCGAATTCGATTTTCCATTTTGAGGTGAAGGGAGTGAGGAGATTGGAAGGAGGGCTGACTGGTCGGCATCTTTTGATTGAGGTTATCGGTTCACCTCTCCTCAACGATAAAGGACTGGTTGAACAGTTTTTCGCCAAACTCGCTCATCTCTATGGCTTGGAAATTCTGGCGCTTCAGGTGCATCAATTTGAGCCGTATGGTCTGAGTGGACTTTTGATTATGCCGGAATCACATGTGGCGATTCATACCTGGCCGGAGTACGGGTACGCAGCTCTGGATGTTTTTGTGGGTTCACATTTTGACCCCAAGGAGAGTATCGCTTTAATTCAGGATTGTTTTCAGGCTGAAAAGGTAAAGCTGGTGGAATTGGAGAGGGGGTTACAGAGGCGCAATGGAACTCTGGTACGTCCAGAATTACCTTAAAGATTTTGAGGTTGGGTTACGGGTTAGGGAAACCATTTTTGTGGGGAAAAGCAGGTTTCAGGAGATCGCCGTGGTGGACACCTATCTTTATGGAAAAGTCTTGCTTCTCGATGGTATTGTGCAACTTTCGGAGAAAGACGAGTTTATGTACCACGAGATGCTTGTTCATCCAGCCATGGTGACTCACCCAGAGCCCAAACGAGTTTTTATCATTGGCGGTGGGGATGGTGGTGCAGCCCGGGAGGTTTTAAAACACCCGGTGGAGGAGGTGGTCATGGTGGATATTGATGAAGAAGTAATCGAAGTGTGCCGGAAGTTTTTTCCTAACCTGGCCCCCTGGAATGACCCCCGCCTCAAAGTGATTGTGGACGATGCTACCCGTTACATTACCACTGCTTCTCAATTTGATGTCATCATTATGGATTCGACGGATCCATTTCCCCGGGGAGTGGCGGAGCCACTTTTTTCGCCGCAATTTTTTGAAGAGGTTTACCAACATTTGACCGCAAGTGGAGTGTTTGTTTCCCAAATGGAACCGCCCTTCTTTGAAGAGGAGCGAGTGGAGAAACTCTGGAGGTACCTGCGGTGTTTTCCGATTTTACGTCTTTACTGGGGAATGGTACCCACCTATCCTGGGGGAGTGTGGAGTTACATTTTTGCCTCTAAAAAAGAGGACCCAGTAGGGGTAGAGCGAAATCTCCCTTTTCCAACTCGTTACTATTCCTCGAAAATTCACCAGGCGGCCTTTGTCCTTCCAGTATTTCTGGAAGAGCTGTTCAAACGGTGAAAAAGAGTAGGCTTTAAAGCCTACTCTTTTTCATTCGAACCCGGAGTGACTTTTCGTGGTAGAAAAGCCCTTCGCTTTTTGCTAGAAGTGCATAGTTTGCGTATTCGCTTTCTTTTTGGGGCAAGATGAAAGAAGACACAGCATAGAAGTCTCGTACCGAAAGCGGAGATGAAAAACGCGCTCCCTGAAGGGTAGGAAGGACGTGGTTTGGTCCGTAGCCGTAATCGCCGAGAGCCACTGGTGCGTACGCGCCGAGGAATATGCTTCCAGCATGTTTCACCTTTTTCAAGTCTTCGAACGGTGAAGCAGTGAGGATTTCAACGTGTTCTGGTGCCAGGGCATTCAGTGCGGCAAAGGCCATGTCCATGTTGTCAACCTGATAAAGGAAAATGGGGACTTTCTTTTCGAACGGGAACGGTGCATTTTGTAATTCTCTTTCCAAGCGCCTTTTGACCGTAAGAAGCACATTTTCGAAGGGAGAAAGAAGGATGCTCAACGACATAGGGTCGTGCTCGGCTTGAGCCAAAAGGTCGAGAGCAATCCATTCTGGTGGAGTGCTTTCGTCAGCCACAATCACTACTTCAGAGGGTCCGGCAAGGAGGTCTGTACCCACCACCCCCTGGAGGAGTTTTTTAGCTGCTGTCACATACACATTTCCTGGTCCTACGATTTTGTCCACCGGTTTGATGGATGCTGTACCAAAGCAGGCGGCAGCTATCGCCTGGGCTCCACCGACCCGGTAAATTTCCTCAATATTGAGGAGGTAACAGGTAGCGAGCAGTTCCTTTTTTAAAGTCCCCTCCGGTGAGGGGGGAGTAAAAATGGCAATCTCGTTGACTCCGGCAATTTGTGCTGGGATCACAGTCATAAGAACCGAAGAGGGATAAGCAAATCGTCCACCTGGAATGTAACAACCCACCCGCTCAATGGGATGTACCACTTCTCCCAGGTATCGATCCTCCTGAGCGAAGAACGTAGAAGACATTTTCTGATTAACGTGGAATTGCTGTATGCTTTCCATGGCTGCCTTCAGTGCTTTTTTGAATCCAGGATGGACCCTCTCCCAGGCTTTTTTCAGTTCGTCTCTGGGGATAGCGAAATCCTGCAATAGACACCCATCAAATTTTCGGGTATAAAGGCACAGAGCTTCGTCCCCTTTTACCTGCACTTCTTCAATGATGGGTAGAACCTCTTTTTCCACCTCTCGCCAGAAAGCAAACACTTCCCGGCGACCGATGTGCAGGTCCTGTTCCAACTGTTCGATGCTGATAATGGGTTTGAGGACAACCTGACTCATGCCCGAATCACTCCTTTGATTTCTTCCACGAAGTTTCTGATTGTTTCTCCTTTGGTTTTGATGCTGATACGGTTTACCACCAGACGCCCTGATACCGGAACGATTTCTTCCATCACCCGGAGGTGATTTTCTCGCAGAGTCTTTCCGGTGGAAACAAGGTCTACGATGGCGTCAGCAAGGCCGATATTGGGGGCAATTTCGATGGAACCGTACAGGAAAATAATATCCCCTATCACTCCTTTTTCTTGCAAATACCGGCGGGTGAAGTTGGGGTATTTGGTGGCAATACGAATCCGTCCCTTCTCCCACAGCGATTCCAGAGTGACCCTTTCTGGAGCAGCTAAGACCATAACACATAGCCCGATTTTAAGGTCCAAAAGTTCGTAGATTTCATTTCCCCGCTCTAAGATAATGTCTTTTCCCACAATTCCAAGGTCGGCCACTCCATATTCCACGTAGGTGGAAACGTCTTTGGGGTGGGTGAGGAGAATCCTCCAGGGAGAGTTTTCTTCTTCGATGACCAGTTTACGGGAATCAAGGGGAAGGGATGGACAGTGAGGCATCCGAAAAAGGAGGTTCAATGCTTCTTCCTTTAATCTTCCGGTTGGGACAGCGATGGTCAATTTGTTCAAGATCTCAGCTCCTTTATGATTTTTTCTATACTCTCCATTTCTGGAATCGAAAACTGGATTGTTTTTACCGGTGAGGTTAAGGTGAATGCTTCGTCTTCGGTTTCTTCCATAACTATTGAGAACCCTTCCTGGCGAAGTTTCTCTGCAACCTCGAAGGCCTTTTTCCCCCACCCGGGGGGATAGGTTAGGCGAATGGGAGAGGTAACTTTTTCTTCCCAACTTTTATATTTCTGCATCGCCTCCACTACCCGTTCGAGAAAGAGAGCAAAACCACAGGATGGAAAGTCTTTTCCAAAAATTTGGAAGAGCTCATCGTACCGTCCTCCTGCCAGGAGTGGGTATCCCAGATGCGGTGAGAACCCTTCCCAGATTACCCCGGTGTAGTAATCAAAATCCCGGATAAGACCAAGGTTCAGAAAAAGGTGTTCCGCCAATCCAAATTCCCGGAGTCGAACAAATATTTGCTTTAAATACTCCATAATGGTGGTCCATTCTGAATCCTGTGACCATTCTTGCCCCTCTAAAAGGATTTCTTCTCTACCCCGCAGGAAGGGAAAACGCAAAAGGAAAGTGGCTGCAGGGTGTTCCTCAAGTTTTTTCTTCTGCCAGAAGTTCTGTAGAGCCACAAAATCTTTTTTCTTGATGAGGTCTTTGGCTATGCTTCGCTCTTCATCAGTCAGGGGGAGTTTTGCCAAAAGGTATCGGAACACACCCACGTGTCCAATATCAACCTGAAAACCATGGATACCCAGCGCTTTGAGAGATGATACAGCCAGGGCGATGACTTCTCCGTCACTTTCGATGGTGTTGGAGCCAATGTGTTCTACCCCAATCTGAGTTAACTCGCTTTCGAAACAAAAAGGTGAAGCGGGGTAACGAAAAATTTTCCCGGCGTAGTAAACTCGCCGGGGGAGGTTTGTTTCTTCCTCTTTGGCAAACATTCGAGCCACAGAGGTCGTGAATTCTGGTCGCAGACACACTAATTTCCCTTCCCGATTCACAAACTGGTACATCCGTTCCCGAATTTCTTCTCCGGTTGTTTGAGCAAAAATTTCGTAGGACTCAACGGTGGGTGGTTCCACCTCTTCATAGCCCCAGCTTTTAAAGAGCTGGCACAACGTTTCCTGAATTTTCCTTCTCAATCGAGCTTCCCGGGGATAGATATCTCGCATTCCCAGAATTGATTCCAATGTTCACCCTTCCTTTCTTTTTCAAGCTATGGCAGATTTTGTTCTTCGACGGTTCCTTCCCATATCGGAGTTCCATTCTCGAAGATAACCACCGTATACATTGGGGATAGAACCACTGGATACCCAACCTCGATGCGAAATCGTCCGAAAGTAAAGGTGTAAGTAGTATACCCAAGGAGCATCGGAGGTGTGGTATTCTGTACGTTCCAGGTGACGTTTTGTGGGACGTCGATTCCCGTATTCCGGGCTTCTTCGATAGCCCAGTCCCTGGCCCTTAAAACACTCACAGGTGTGTTTTCCAAAGTGTTGCACCCTGCTATGCAGAGCATTCCCATCAAAAACGTCACCAAAATTATCGAGGCCAATTTTTTCATCACTGGAACCCTCCTTATAGGTTGTGGCTATAGTATACCATTAGAGAGGGAGTTTAATGAAGCCCAGAAGGAAAAGGAGGATAATGAGAACTGGCTGATGCAGGAGATAAACGGTGAGGGAATGCTTTCCCAGAAAAGAGAGCGCCCGAACCGCTACGGTTGTCTCCCAGTTGGGGAGTGAGAACTGCCGCCGGTATCCCCGGTAAAAGTGTTTTCCAAAAGCAATTCCTAAAAGTATCATGCCCAACCAGGGGAAAAGGGGAAAGTAGTCGATGGTCTTGAAGCCCTGAGGTGCAAATCCCAAAGGGAGAAGAAAAGAGAAAGAGAAAGTTCGGGAAGAGAGGAGTGCTCCACCGAGAAAACAGAGTGCGCTTCCCAGGACTACCGAGGTGTTATCCGGTGCGAGGAGAAAACCATACCCAATAATGACTGAAACCCCGATGCAGTGGAGGATTCCAAATCGCACGTACCACTCGCCTAGGGTAACGTAGGTAAATAGGGTAATCACCATTCCCCAACCCAGAATAGTAAGTCCCCGCTTCAAATATTTGGAAAAAGAGGGTAAGGCCCCTTTCACGAGCAGACGACTGTAGCTTAAAAAAAGCGAAACTCCAGCCACAAAAAGGAAAGTGCTGGCAGTGGCAATCTGGAAACCTTTCCAGAATCCCCGGAATAGCTCAATTTGTAAGGACCCGAATGCATAGAGGTCATAAAGGAGATGGTAAATGACCATAGTGATGACCGCGCAACCACGAAAGAAATCAATTTCCCAGAACCGCATTTCCCTTTCCTCCTTTTACCGTATAGAATACCATTGGAAAGGAGAATCATAAAGAGTGAAAGCTATGGAACACGTGGTCGTTTCGCGCCGAGCTAGAGAAAGAATCTTACGGGGGCATCCTTGGGCTTACCAGGGAGAAGTGGATGGTGAGGAAGGAATGCCCCGTGGTGCGGTGGTAACCATCGTCGATCATCGGGGAAAGGTACTGGGGAAAGGGCACTATAACCCGGGATCTAAAATCGCCTTGCGGATTTTGACCCGTGATCCTGAAGAAGCCATTGATGCTTCTTTTTTTTACCAGCGGATTGGACGAGCCCTGAAGTACCGTGAACGGTATGTGTTTCGAGCGGATACCGATTGCTACCGGCTGGTTTTTGCTGAGGCTGATTTTCTGCCTGGACTCGTCATCGACCAGTTTGGTCCATACCTCGTAGTGCAAGTGCTCACCGCAGGCATGGAAAACCATCGGGAGGTTATCACGGACATCCTGTGGGGTTTTCTCAGACCCAAGGGAATTTACGAACGGAGCGATGTTTCGGTGCGGGAACGGGAAGGATTACCTCTACGCCGGGTATTTATTGGTTCTGCCTTTGAGAATCCGGTAACCGTGCGCGAAAATAGCCTTTTGTTTAAGGTGGACCTTGTCTCTGGGCAGAAAACGGGCTATTTCCTCGATCAGCGTGACAACCGGGCATTTCTGCGACATTTTGTCAAAGGTAAGAGGGTGCTTGATTGTTTTTCCTACGTTGGAGGTTTCAGTCTCCATGCTGCCCTTTTTGGAGCCCGGGAAGTAATCGGGGTGGATATTTCCGAAGAAGCGGTCCGGTATGCCACAGTGAATGCTCACCTGAATGATCTAGGGACGAAAACCCATTTTGAGGTGGCTAATGCCTTTGATTTTTTGCGGGAAATGGACAGAAAAGGGGAACGTTTTGAGGTGGTGATTCTTGATCCTCCAGCCTTCGTAAAGAATCAATCTGCGCTTTCGGGAGCGCTCCGGGGTTACAAGGAAATTAATCTCCGGGCTATGAAAATCCTTTCTCCGGGTGGAATTTTGGTCACTTCTTCCTGTTCACACCACCTTTCTTTAGAACGCTTTCGGAGAGTTCTTGAAGAGGCTTCGCTCGATGTAAAAAGGCGGGTCCGAATCCTTGCTGAGCGCGGACAGGCTCTGGACCATCCCGTTCTTTTGGGGTATGAAGAATCCCAGTATCTCAAATGTCTGGTGGCAGAGGTGGTGTGATTTGAAGTAAGACGATCACTGTGCGAGGGAAACCATTGTGAGTTATTTACAGTTCAAATCAATCCCTCTCATATCATTTTTATTCCAGGACTGGGGAATGGGGTCCTTGGATTGATTGTCTCTGGGTGCTGGAGGAATGGTATCTAATAGATTCATAGGAGTGGATTGTGAAAAATAGAAGAAGCGCTTCTTCAACACAATGGGTGAAGGTTTTTCCAGAAACTATGGTGGAAACAACCTTCATCTGCAGTGCACCTTTCCCTGGTAGTCAGGAGGAAGGAGAACTTGAGGGGCAGTTTACAGACGTAGGGAAATGTTTTAAAATAAATTTAGATTTTTCAAGCATTACTATATTATTGGTAAAAAGGGGGAACATAGATGGCTGGTGTGAATTTAAAAAGTGTTGTAAAGCGTTTTGGAGAAGTTGTGGCAGTCAACAAAGTGACGCTGGACATCCCGGATCAGGAATTCGTGGTTCTGGTTGGGCCTTCAGGGTGTGGAAAAACGACCACCCTGAGGATGATTGCGGGTCTGGAAGAGATTGACGAAGGAGAAATTTATATTGGTGACACCCTGGTTAATGATGTACCTCCCAAAGACCGTGATATTGCCATGGTGTTCCAAAATTATGCGCTGTATCCACATATGGATGTCTATAACAACATGGCCTTTGGATTGAAACTGCGAAAGTTTCCAAAGGATGAAATTGATCGGCGTGTCAAAGAGGCGGCGGAGATTTTGGGTATTCAGGAGCTCTTGAATCGTAAGCCAAAACAGCTTTCAGGCGGTCAGAGGCAAAGGGTGGCGGTGGGAAGAGCAATTGTGCGCCATCCTAAGGTATTCCTGTTTGACGAACCTCTTTCTAACCTGGATGCGAAATTGAGGGTTCAGATGAGGGCAGAGCTAGCAAAATTGCACGATCGGTTGAAGACCACCATGATTTATGTGACCCATGACCAGATCGAAGCCATGACCATGGGAGATCGCATTGTGGTCATGAAGGACGGTATCGTGCAGCAAGTTGGAACCCCTCTAGAGCTGTATAATCGGCCGGTAAACAAATTTGTGGCTGGTTTTATTGGAACCCCCTCCATGAATTTCCTGGATGTCACGCTCAAAAAAGATGAGGATATACTTATTCTGGACGGGGTTTCCTTTAAAATTCGAGTTCCTGCAGAATATCGGTCTGCTCTGGAACCGTATGTTGGTAAGGATGTCACATTTGGCATTCGTCCTCAGGATATCTACGATCTTTCGGTTTCGAAGGATATGCTGAGGGACAATGGCAACATCATTGATGCAGTGGTTGATGTGGTTGAGCCGCTTGGTTCCGAACAGATTGTTTACCTTACCTCTGGACCTCATACCATCGTGGCTGTACTTGATATGCAAACCCATACCGAAGTCGGTGATACCCTCAAAACCGTGGTGGATACCTCCAAAATGCATGTATTTGATGTGAATACAGAAAGGGCGATCATTTAAGTCTTGCTTTGGGCACCTTGCTGAAAAAGGTGCCCTTTTCTTGCTTTATGAATTGCTTTGCGATAAAATATCTTGATTTATCAATATAGTTAAAATAAGGGAGGTATAGGCATGAAGGTTGGCATTAACGGATTTGGAAGGATTGGAAGACTTGTTTTTCGTAGGATACTTGAAGTTGGCGATGTGGATGTCGTGGCTGTAAATGACTTAACCAGTGCGGAAGTGCTCGCCCACCTTTTGAAGTATGACTCCGTGCACGGAACGATTCCCAATGAGGTGAAGGCGACCGAGGATTCCATCCTTGTGGATGGGAAGGTGATTAAAGTCTTGGCTCAGAAAGACCCGGCACAGCTTCCCTGGAAGGATTTGGGTGTAGATCTGGTCATTGAGTCCACTGGGAAGTTTCGAGATCGAGAGAAGGCCTCTTTGCATCTTCAAGCGGGGGCTAAGAAGGTCATTATCACGGCGCCGGCAAAAGGTCAGGATATAACCATCGTTATGGGAGTTAACGAGAAGATGTATGATAAGAACAATCATCACATCGTTTCTAACGCTTCCTGCACCACCAACTGCCTCGCTCCCATTGTCAAGGTTCTCCATGAAAATTTCAATATCCAGAGGGGTTTCATGACCACCATTCATGCATATACCAACGACCAGGTCATTCTGGATTTTCCTCATAAGGACCTACGTCGGGCCAGGGCAGCAGCGATGTCTATGATTCCCACCAGTACTGGTGCCGCTTCGGCCATTGGTGAAGTAGTCCCTGAGCTTAAAGGGAAGCTGGATGGAATAGCGATTCGTGTGCCGACCCCTGATGTTTCCGTGGTCGATTTTACTGCAGTGGTTGAAAAAGAACCAACCAAAGAAGAAGTGAACGCTGCGTTTAAGAAAGCAGCCGAAGGTGAAATGAAAGGGATTTTGGCTTACTGTGAGGCACCTTTGGTCTCGATGGACTTCCTCCATGACGCTCATTCATCCATCGTTGATGCTCAATTGACCAATGTGAAAGGAAATCTCGTGAAAGTGTTCTCCTGGTATGACAATGAATGGGGGTACTCCTGCCGAGTGGTTGATTTAGCAAAGTATGTCATGGCATGAAGAGGAGTTTGTGGGAATGACTCGTGCCCTTATTGCTGCTGGAAACTGGAAAATGAATAAGACTTCTCAGGAGGCCTCGGCGTACGCCGAGGCCTTCCTTAACCGTGTGGGGCATTTTCGCCAGGTGGAAATCATTATTTGTCCGCCCTTTACCTCTTTACCTTTGCTTTCTCAGAAGTTGGTTGCTTCTCCAGTGAAGTTAGGGGCCCAAAATATGCATTGGGAAACCAAAGGGGCTTTCACCGGGGAGATTGCTCCGGCTATGATTAAGGAGTTCCGTTGTGATTATGTTATTTTGGGGCACTCGGAGAGGAGACATATTTTCCGTGAAACTTCCCAGGAAGTCGGACAGAAGGTTCAAACGGCTCTCAATTGGGGTATTGTTCCCATTCTCTGTGTGGGAGAGACCCTGGAAGAAAGAGAGAACGGCAAAACCGAATCTGTGGTGGCAGAACAGCTTCTCCAAGGTGTAGATGCCGTACCCCTTGATAAGGCATGGCACCTGGTGATTGCATATGAGCCGGTTTGGGCAATCGGTACCGGAAGGGCAGCGACTCCCTCTGACGCGGAAGAGGTTATTGGTTTTATTCGTGAAAAGTTGGGCCAAAAGTTTAACCGAGATGTGGCCCAGAAAATTCGAATTCTTTATGGTGGGAGTGTTACCCCGGAAAATGTGTTTGAGTTTGTGGTCAAGTCTGAGATCGATGGTACCCTGGTGGGAGGGGCAAGTCTGGATCCGGATAAGTTCTGGAAGATCGTAGAGGAAACATATCGAGCTTCGCAGAATAAGTAAAGGAGCGTTTTTTATGGAAGCATGGATGATTGTGCAAATAACGATTTCTGTTGCCTTGATTTTTGCAGTAATCCTTCAACCCCGTAAGTCTGGGGTTGGGGGAGGGATATTTGGAGGGATGACTTTAGCGAATCGAAGTAGTAAATTTAAGAATTTACCGCTTTTGAGTAAATTAACGGTCATCCTGGGAACAGCGTTAATGGTCTGTTCTCTGCTTTTTGCTTTTCTGGTTGCTCGGATGTAACCGGGTGGGGTAGAAACCGTGAACCGAAGCTGGATATCTTCGTTGCAGGAAGTTGACGCGATTCGAGTGGATTCAGAACGGAAATTTTTTTCTGCTACTCACGAGGAGATCCTGAAGGGATATACCACCGATATCTATTTTGTGAGCGCTCAGGAAGTTTTGCGTCATCTCAAATTAGAGGATACGGTGGTGGTGGCAGAAATATTTCCTCGGCAAGCTGGTATTCTCTGTGGAGTGGAGGAGGTACTGCATCTACTTTCCGAAAACGCAGTGGAGGTGTGGAGCTTAGAAGAAGGGGAAAAATTTGAGCCAAAGGAGGTGGTCATGAGGATTAAAGGTCCGTATTCCCAGTTTGGGATTTTTGAAACCCCCCTGCTGGGGATTCTTGCTCACAGTTCAGGATGGGCAACTGCAGCGTGGGAGTGTAAACAAGCTGCTCAAAACAAAACGGTGATTTCTTTTGGGGCGCGACACGTTCATCCTGCGGTGGCTCCGGTGATGGAAAGAGCCGCCATGGTTGGAGGTGCCGATGGTGCAGCCTGCATCCTTGGGGCCAAACTCGCCGGCAAAGAGCCCGGAGGGACCATGCCCCATGCGGTGATTCTGATTGTCGGAGACACCGTAGTGACGGGTAAAGCCTTTGTGGAGGTAATTCCCAAGAAATTTTCCCGTGTCGTACTGGTCGATACCTTCAAGGACGAAGCCGAGGAAGCTCTTCGGGTAGCACAGTTTTTGAAAAACGACCTCGACGGCGTGCGGTTGGATACACCTGACGAACGTGGAGGCGTGACGCCTGCTCTGGTTGAGGAAGTGAGGGAACGATTGAGACAAGCCGGTTTTGAAGGAGTAAAAATTGTGGTTTCAGGAGGGCTCAATCCCGAAAGAATAGCCCTCATGCATGATAAGGTGGATATTTTTGGGGTGGGAAGCTATATTAGCGGTCATCCTCCTATTGACATGACCATGGATATCAAAGAAGTAGCAGGCCAGAAGGTAGCCAAAAGAGGGAGGATTCCGGGAATAATTTCCAACCCCAGGCTTAAAAGAATGAAATAGGGGTGGGAGGTGGAAATGATGAAAAGATTTGCTTTGTGGTTCATTGTGGTTTTTCTGTGCTTTATTATTGGAGGGGTTGCTTTTGCGGAAGTGAAAAATCCAGATACATATATCTATTTGAGTATCAGCGAGCCCGATACACTTGATCCTCATTTTGCCTATGACACCGCCAGTGGGGAAATCATTAACTTTGTCTACGAGAACCTCATTGCATATAAAGGGGAAAGCGTTTCAGAATTTGTGCCGCGTCTTGCTATGGAAGTACCTTCGGCTGAAAATGATCTCATCAAGGATGATGGCAAAACTTACGTGTTCCCCATTCGGAAGGGTATTAAGTTCCATAATGGTAACGATCTCACCCCCGAAGATGTGGAGTACAGTTTCGAAAGAGGAATCCTTTTTGACCCCTCTGCGGGGCCGATGTGGATGCTCATTGAAGCATTATTTAATTATGGAACCTTGGAAGATTTTGTGGCTGATAAACTGGGGATGAACTGGGAAGATATGTTTAACGAGGATGGAAGTTTGAAAAGCGAAGAATACGCGCAAAAACTGGTTGATTTCTATAACCAGTATGTGGATCCAGCCATCGAGGTCGAGGGAGATAGTGTAGTCTTTCGCCTTGTGCGCCCCTTTGCGCCGTTCCTGAGTATTCTTGCCCAGAACGCAAACTGGAGTGCTATCCTCGATAAAGAGACTTCAATCTCTATGGGACTCTGGGATGGGAAGGCGGAGGACTGGTGGAAGTATCACAATTTAAAGAAAGAAGAAAGCCCACTGTACCAGCAGGCGATTGGAACCGGTCCGTTCAGGTTTGTTGAGTGGGACAGGACACAACAAAAAATAACTCTGGTGCGAAATGAAGAGTATTGGGGTGAAAAATCAAAATTGGCCAAGGTGATTATCTGGGGAATCGATGAATGGAGTACCCGTCGAGCCATGCTTGAAGCTGGTGATGCAGACCAGATTTATGCACCCCTTCAGTACTATGACCAGATAAAGGAAATGCCTGGAGTTAAGGTCGAAAAAGGGTCTCGGCTTACGGTTACCACCATGCATTTTAACTGGACCGTGAGTAAAGACAGTAAATATCTGGGTAGTGGACAACTTGACGGTGAAGGGATTCCTCCTGATTTCTTCAGCGACATTCACATGAGAAAGGCATTTTGCTATGCTTTTGATTATGATACCTTCATCCAGGAGGTGTTGAAAGGTTTTGGTCGGCGGATTCCCTCGGTTATCCCGAAGGGGCTCCTGGGGTACAACGAAAGTCTCCCCATGTATTTCTTTGACCTGGAAAAGGCTAAGGAGGAGTTCCAGCAGGCCTGGGGAGGGCAGGTCTGGGAAAAGGGATTTAAGCTGACTTTACTCTATAATACCGGTAACGAAGCCCGACAAACTGCCTGTGAGATGCTTAAAGAGAACATCGAGTCGTTGAACCCCAAGTTTAAGATTGAGGTTCAGGGTGTGCAGTGGCCCACCTACCTCGATGCTTACAAGCAGGGGCAGCTTCCCGCTTTTGTCATCGGATGGTTAGCTGATTACCCTGACCCTCACAATTTCATCTTTACCTATTATCACAGTGGGGGTGTGTATGGTGGTTCTCAGGGACAGGCCTTTATTGATTTTGCTCAGGCCAACCTCAACAAGCTCATTGAAGAAGCTATTGCGGAAACCAATCCAGAAGAAAGAGCCAAAAAATATGAAGAAATTCAGAAGATCGCTTATGAAAATGCTCTGGGGATCCCCTTTTATCAGCCCGAGGAAATTTTTGTTATGCGTACCTGGGTAAAGGGATGGTTTTTGAATCCCATGAGACCGGGAGAGGTTAATTACGATACCATCTGGAAGGAAGAATAAACTATTGAAAGCGGGAGGAAGGTTTTTCCTCCCGCTTTGGAGGTTCAAGGCGTTGTGATTTTTTACATCCTGAGGCGTCTTTTATTTTTGCCCCTGGCTTTGTTTGGTGTCTCGCTCCTTGTTTTTATCATGATCGGGTTTTTGAGTCCCTATCAGCGTCTGGCAACGTTTATCAACAATCCTGAGCGACTGAAAGGTGAAAACGTTGATAAGTTAATCAGCCAGTATGGCTTAGATGACCCTATCTTTGTCCAGTATTTAAGATGGCTAAAAAACGTTTTTCAAGGGAACCTGGGCTGGTCCTACGTCGGTAAGGGGCCAGTTTTTGAGGTTATTCTGGAACGTTTTCCGTACACTTTGGAGCTAACCATTTTTTCTGTGATCCCTATAATTTTTTTAGGAATTTCCTTAGGTGTAATCTCTGCACTGCACCATAATAAAGTTCTTGACCATGCTTTACGGATTTTTGCCGTGGTGGGGTGGTCATTTCCTGATTTTGTCTTTGGATTGATGGTTCTCATGGTTTTTTACGGTACCTTGGGGTGGTTTCCCCCTGGTAACCTGAGTATATGGGCAGAGACGGTGGTCAAATCTTCGGCTTTTCGACACCTTACCGGGATGCTCACCTTCGATGCACTTTTGAATGGGCGGTTGGATGTTTTGTGGGATGCCTTACGCCATCTCCTGGGGCCAATTCTCACACTAACCTATGTGGAACTTGCGTTTATTCTCCGGATTACTCGTTCCTCGATGTTGGAAGTGCTTCAGAGAGATTATGTTCGCACCGCGAGAGCTAAGGGCTTGAGCGAAGGGGTTGTGATTCGTAAACACGCGCGGAGGAATGCTTTGATTCCCGTGGCCACAGTGAGTGGTCAAACTGTGGTGGGTCTTCTGGCTGGTACCGTGATTGTGGAGACGATTTTCAATCGGACTGGTCTTGGAAGTTTTATGGCCCTGGCCGCGCAGCAACTGGATTATGCTTCCATCATGGGAGGGACGTTATTCTTTGGGCTCGTTTTGATTTTGGGGAATCTCTGTGTTGACCTCTCTTACGCTTTCATCGATCCCAGGGTGAGGTTGGAGTAGGTGAAAAAAGAAACAAAGCGCCTGCTCAAAAAGTTTTTTTCCAACTTTTCTGCCTGTTTGGGTTTTGTGTTGCTGATTTTTTTCTTTATTGTGGCGATGGGAGCACCGTATATTGCTCCGCCAAAATCGACTCGAGATCCCTATATGATGCCCATAGTTACCTGGAGTTCTAATCCTCTTCCTCCTTCCCCGGAGCATCCTTTTGGGGTAGCAGGGAAAAGAGACATTTTTTATGGGGTGGTGTGGGGAACCCGAACTGCCTTTCGCATTGGAATTGTGGTGACGGTGATTTCGACGTTGATTGGCCTTGCAGTGGGTTCGGTAGCAGGGTACTTTGGGAAGATGGTTGATGAAATATTAATGCGTATTACTGATATCTTTATGGCCATTCCTTTTCTGGTTGCGGCTATTGTCCTGGCCACGATCCTGGGAGCTGGCCTTGATAAGGTAATCATTGCCCTCGTTGTGTTTAGCTGGATGTACCCAGCACGTTTGGTGCGAGGAAACATCCTTCAGGTAAAAGAAGAACAGTTTGTCATGGCAGCAAAAGCCTTGGGTGTGAGTGATTTCATGATTATTCTTCGTCATGTTCTTCCTAATAGCATTTTTCCGGTTCTCATCCAGGCATCCATGCGCATGGGGTCTCTGGTGATCACCGCTGCAGCGTTGAGCTTTCTGGGTATCGGGGCGCCACAGGGATATGCTGATTGGGGAGCACTGTTGAATTATGCTCGTAACTGGATGATGGGGAGTCAAGGGGAGGCGTTGCGTTACTGGTATATGACGGTTTTCCCGGGGCTGGCGATGGTTTTGTTTGTTTTGGCCTGGAACCTGGTGGGAGACGCCTTGCGTGATGTTTTTGACCCCCGGCTTAGAATGTAGTGGAGGAGAAAAGGTGTTCCAGGAAAAATTGCTTGAGGTCAGAGATTTACGGGTTTATTTCTACGATGACGAGAAAAGAGAATTAAAAGCGGTTGATGGAGTGAGTTTCAGTGTGGGAAAAGGCGAGACGCTTGCTCTGGTCGGTGAGTCTGGCTGTGGGAAAAGTGTGACTTCTTTAGCTATTTTGCGACTAGTCGATCCCAAGGGAAAGATTAGCGGAGGAGAGATTATTTTCAAAGGTCAAAATCTCTTGCTTTTGCCTGAACCAAAGATGAGGGAAATTCGGGGGAAAGACATCGCCATGATTTTTCAGGAACCCGCATCGGCTTTGAATCCTGTTTACACCGTAGGAGACCAAATTCTGGAAGCCATTATGCTGCACCAGAAACTTTCTCCTGCAAAAGCGAGGGAGGTGGCTTTGGAGATGCTTCGTCTGGTGGGAATCCCAGAACCGGAGAAGAGGCTGGACGAATACCCCCATGAACTGTCTGGGGGTATGAAGCAGAGAGCCATGATTGCCATGGCTCTTTCCTGCCACCCACAGCTTTTGATTGCTGATGAACCCACCACTTCGCTTGATGTCACAATTCAGGCTCAGATTCTGGAATTGATGCGAGAATTACAGAAAAGGCTGGGTATGGCGTTGATTTTGATTACCCATGACCTTGGTATTGTGGCTGACATGGCTGAAAGAGTAGTTGTGATGTATGCAGGAAAGGTGGTTGAAGAAGGAAATCGTTTTGAAATTTTTAAGAATCCGCTTCATCCTTATACGGTGGGTCTCTTGAAATCGATCCCCCGTCTGGATGTGGAACAAAAAAAGCTTGACACCATTCCTGGAGTGGTTCCGGAACCGTCTTCGTTTCCCCTAGGTTGTCGTTTTCGGGGGCGATGTACCTTTGAAACCGGAGCGTGTATCCAGGAACCTCCAAAAGCATCACTCAGTAACACGCATGCCGTCTATTGCCACCACTGGGAAAAGGTTCGAAATGCGATGCCTGAGGTTTTGAAGGAATGTCAGACTCGGTGATTCTTAAGATTGAGAACCTTAAAAAATATTTTCCTATCCGTGCAGGTGTATTTAGGAAGATAATAGCCTGGGTCAAAGCTGTGGATGGGGTAAGTTTTGAAGTCTTAGGTGGTGAGAGCTTGGGGATTGTAGGAGAATCTGGGTGTGGCAAAAGTACCCTAGGTATGACTATCATACGCCTTTATGAGCCGACTGAGGGAAAGATTTTCTTTAATGGGCAGGAGATCTCGTGTCTTCCATCTTCTCGTCTCCGCCCTATCCGAAAAGAGATACAGATGATCTTTCAGGACCCTTTTAGTTCACTGAACCCCCGGATGACTATTGGTGCCATCATCGAAGAAGGAATGGCGGTACACGGGATCAGTTCATCCCAGGAAAGGGCATTGAGGGTGCGGGACATTCTGGAAAGGGTAGGCCTTTCGGGAAATTACCTTCGAAGATACCCTCACGAGTTTTCTGGAGGACAGAGACAACGCATTGGTATCGCTCGGGCTATTATTCTTCATCCTCGCCTTATTATTGCTGATGAGGCCGTTTCTTCGCTGGATGTTTCGATTCGTTCGCAAATTCTTAACCTGATGAGTGAGTTGAAAGAAGAGTATCACCTGACGTATCTTTTCATCTCTCATGATCTGGCGGTGGTTAAGCAAATCTGTGACCGGGTACTGGTCATGTATCTGGGAAAGGTGGTGGAAATTGCTGGAAAAAACGACCTCTTTTCCCGACCGTTACATCCTTACACGGTGGCGCTGGTTTCCGCGGTCCCTGTTCCTGACCCGGATTATAAAGTGGATCGGGTCATCCTGAAGGGAGATGTTCCGAGCCCCATTAAGCCTCCTTCGGGATGTCGTTTTCACCCTCGCTGTCCGGTCGTTCAGGACATTTGCCATGTGGTGGAACCACCCCTGCGAGAGGTTGAGGCAGGGTGCTGGGTTGCCTGTCACTTTCCTGGAAGTCTTCAATTAAAAAGAGTACAATCAGCCAGGGTGAAGTGTTGACGAAAAGCGAGAGAATGTGGTATTTTTTTCTACCGTCTACGGTAAGATAAGGGGGCGATACAGATCGAGGTAAAATACCGCGTTAACCACGAGATCGGAGCGCGGGAGGTGCGGTTGATTTCTCCTGAGGGAAGCCAGATTGGAATTGTTCCATTGAAAAAGGCCTTGCAGATGGCTGAGGAGCTGGGTCTTGATTTAGTTGAGGTTGGTCCAGATGCGAATCCTCCGGTTTGCAAGATTATGGATTATGGGAAGTTCCGTTATGAGAAGGAGAAAAAGGCAAAACTTTCCCGCAAAAAGCAAAAAATTTCGGAGTTAAAAGAATTGAATATTCGACCAAAGATCGATGAACACGATTACCAGGTTAAAATCAAGAATGCACTCCGTTTTTTGAACGACGGTGATCGGGTCAAGATTATCGTCAGGTTCCGGGGACGCGAAGAAGCGTTCAAAGAGAGAGGAAGGGACCTTTTGGGCCGTATCATCGAAGATCTCAAAGAAATCAGTAAGGTGGAGCAAGATATAAAGAGCGAGGGGTCCAGCTTGACAATTACCCTAGCACCCAAAAAATGAGGAGGAATTACCGATGCCAAAAATGAAGACCCATCGGGGAGCTGCGAAGCGCTTTAAAGTTACTGGTTCAGGAAAAGTAAAAAGAGCGCAGGCAGGAAAGAGCCATCTCCTTTCTTCGAAGAAAAGGGATCGGAAAAGGAGATTGCGTCACACAGTCATTGTGCATTCTGCAGAAGAGAAGAGAATCTCAACTCTTCTTCCTTATGCGTAGGGGAAGGTGAATGAGCCATGACCAGAGTAAAAATGAATGTGGCTTCCAGAGAGAGAAGGAAAAAGATTATGAAAATGGCCAAGGGTTATCGTGGTGCCCGTTCTCGCTCTTACAAGAGAGCCAAAGAACAGGTTATGAAATCCCTGGCCTATGCGTACCGGGATCGGAGAAACCGGAAAAGAGATTTTCGCCGGTTGTGGATCGTCAGGATTAACGCGTTCGTGCGGAGTCAAGGAATGACATATAGCCAGTTCATGGGAGCTCTGAAGAAAGCAGGTATTCAGTTAAACCGGAAAGTTTTGGCAAATTTATCCGTTGAGCATCCTGAAGCCCTTTCTGAGCTCCTGAAGGTGGCTGCGGAACAGCGTTAGGATTTTCTGCTTTGGGAAGCGATGCCTCCGGGCATCGCTTTTTTGTTGGGAAAGGTGGTTTGCACGTTGAGTGACAACAAAATGGAGATGCTGGAAAAGTATTTTTCTGATTTTCAGGAAAACTTGGCGAGAGCGGAAACGCTTGATGCGTTGAATCGGATCAAGGGTCAATATCTAGGACGGAAAAGTATGATGGGGGATTTTTTGGCGCAACTCCGAGGTCTTTCGCCGGAAGAAAAAAGAGTATGGGGACAAAAGCTGAACGAGATCAAAAACCGGATGGAAGAAGATTGGAAGAAAAAATACGAGTGGCTGGCCTTTGCAAAAGGGAAATCGTCATCATGTATTGATATTACATTACCTGGAAAAAGGCAATGGGTGGGTTCTTTTCATCCTGTTCTTATTGTCCGAGATCAGATTTTATCGATTTTTCAAAGTCTGGGTTTTCGAATTGAAAGTGGACCGGAGGTTGAGAGTGATTTCTATAATTTTGAAGCACTGAACATTCCTCCAGATCACCCTACCCGTGATGATCAGGATTCTTTTTATCTCTCTCCCGGTTGGCTTTTACGCACTCATACCTCTCCTGGGCAGATACGAGCCATGAAAAAACTGATTCCTCCTTTTAAAGTGGTGGTTCCGGGAAGGTGTTATCGTCGAGATGCTTTTGATGCTACTCATAGTCCCATGTTTCATCAGATCGAAGGGCTGGTGGTGGCTCCTTCTGTGAGCATGGGGGATCTCAAGGGTACGGTGGAAATATTCGTGCGACGCTTTTTTGGTCTTCAGCGGAAAGTTCGTTTTCGGCCCAGTTATTTCCCTTTTACGGAGCCCAGCGCTGAGGTGGATGTCTCATGTGGAGTCTGTCAGGGGAAAGGATGTCGGTCCTGTGGATACAGCGGGTGGTTGGAAATCATGGGGGCAGGTTTGGTGCATCCCCAGGTTTTTGAAAAAGTGGGCTATGACCCTGAAAGGGTTAGGGGTTTTGCTTTTGGTATGGGAGTGGAAAGAATCACCATGTTGAGTTTTGGTATAACTGACATCCGTTGGTTTCTGGAGAACGATGTCAATTTTTTGGAACAATTTAAAGCGTTGCGATAGGAGACAACCATGCGAATTGCCTACTCCATTTTGAAACGGTTTCTCAAAGGGCTTGATCTCCCTCCCCAGGAACTTGCCGCACTCCTCATTGAACAGGGACTGGTGGTGGAAAAAATTCTTCGTGCCGAGGACGTTTTCATCTTTCCCCTCTATGTAGGGACCCTGGAAGAAGCGAGAAAGGGTATGCTCCATTCAGAATGCCTGATAAAGGTGAAGGAAAAGATCGTTCCTGTGAAGGTCAAAAACTGGGGAGTACCTCAAATTGGAAAGAAGGTTCTGGTCTCTGTCCGGGAAGGAACTCCTTCTTTTTCTTTGGTAGCGGGGGAAGAGAAAGAAATCCTTGAATTTCTCATTGTACTTCCTGATGCGTTTCCGGAAGGAGTAGATATTTCCCGTTTTCTCTTTGAGCACGAGGTGATAATGGACCTCGAAATTACACCCAATCGCGGTGATTGCCTCTCGATAGCGGGAATCGCTCGGGATCTCTCGGCAAAACTCGATCTCGACTGGGAGGTACCAGAGATAGAATATCGAGAGACCGAAATTTCCTCTCCGTTGACCTTGCGGGACGAGGATTTTGACCTTTGTCCCTATTATACTGGAAAGTTTATTGCGAACGTTACGGTAAAACCTTCTTCCTGGGATATTGTAAGAGACCTTTACCTTTTGGGGCTTCGGCCTATCAACAATGTGGTTGACATTACCAATCTCGTTATGATG
The DNA here is from genome assembly GCA_039638595.1 of Atribacterota bacterium. Lineage (NCBI taxonomy): Bacteria > Pseudomonadati > Atribacterota > Atribacteria > Atribacterales > Candidatus Caldatribacteriaceae > Candidatus Profundicultor > Candidatus Profundicultor thermophilus. Next base: position 47,727 of record JBDIWM010000005.1, on the reverse strand, counting down.
GAAACCGGTCAGCCTCTTCACGCTTTTGATGCTTCTTGTATTACCGATAACTTGGTAGTGGTCCGCCGGGCAAAAGCGGGAGAAAAAATTGTTACCATCGATGGTATCCAGAGATTGCTTTCTGATGGGATGCTGGTTATTGCTGATGGTCGTTCTCCGATAGGCATTGCGGGAATCATGGGGGGACGAAGTACCGAGGTTTCTCCTGCGACAAACGAGGTGTTCTTGGAATCAGCGCTTTTTAATCGGATTTCCGTTCGAAGGACTTCCAGGGCACTCGGCCTACGAACGGAGGCTTCAGCCCGTTTTGAACGCGGGGTTGATCCTCGAGGGGTGCAGTATGCTTCAAAAAGGGTTCTTTCGCTTCTTTCGAAAGAACGAGACGTCCAGATTGCCAGAGAATGGGCCATAGCTGGAGAACCACCCTGTTTTGAAAAAACGGTCCAGGTTTTTCCGGAAAAAATCAACCAGATTTTAAGCTGTCAGGTAGAGACTGAGAGAATGATTCGGATTCTGGAGCGGTTGGGTTTTGTGGTGATAGAACGTACCGACGAGGAATTTACGGTGAGGGTTCCCAGTTTCCGGGCCGATGTGGCCACTATGGTTGACATTGCCGAGGAAATCGGGAGAATCAATGGATATGAGCAGATTCAACTTTCTTCTCCAAGTTTTCCTTTTGACCCTGGAGATCCAGAAAGAAATTATGCGCTCGAACAGAAATTGAGAACCTTTCTGGTTTCTCGAGGTTTAAAGGAGGCTGTGACCCTCTCTTTGGTAGACCCCAAGACGGTGCAGACTTTGGGAATCGTGATTGAACAGCTTGTGGCGGTTAAAAATCCTCTTTCTCAGGACCAGTCTTTTCTCCGTTCACAGATTTTACTTTCTCTTCTGGAAGTTCTTCGCTTAAATTTTGGGAGAGGGCGCAATCACTTCGGTCTTTTCGAAGTGGGAAAAGTTTTTTACCCTTCGGGAAAAGCAGAAAATCCCTGGGGAGAGGAACTCAGGTTAGGAGTAGCGCTCTGCGGAAATCTTTTGCCTCTTCTTTGGTGGAAAGGTGCTCAGGTCGACTTTTTTGTCCTCAAAGGCCTTACGGAAGAGATCCTTGAGGTAATGGGAGTGGACTTGGGAATAGTTCGATTTCTTCCCTGGAATGACATCGTACCTGGCTTTGAAGAAAACGAGGCTTTTGTTCTTAAGTCTTCCCAGGGGAATCTCCTGGGGTGGGGTGGGAAACTGTCTGAAAGAATGCTCTGGGAATTCGATGTCCGGGGAATGTTGTATTATCTGGAACTCAGGTTAGAGGAGGTTTTCGGCCTGGTTGAGGGTGCGATTTCAGCTGTAAGAGGGGCGATCCTCTTTCCTGCCATTGTCAGGGATATTTCGGTTGTAGTGGACAAAGATCTTTCCTGGAATGCGATTGAAGAAAAAGTTCGTGAAGTGATGGCAAAGGAAGCGATGGCGATAGAGGGTGTGGAAATCTTTGATATTTTTGAAGGGAAACCTCTTCCTCAGGATAAAAAGGGATTGTCCTTCCGCTGTGTCTTTCGTTCCTGGGAAAAGACGCTGAATGATGAGGCAGTGGAAGTCTGGATTCAAAAAATCAAAGAGGAGATCAAGAAAATGAGGGGTGTTCATCTCCGGGAGGAATTTGTGCGCTCTTGACCGCGGATTGGTACACCGTTTTTTGTGTGTTTCTGGTTCTCGTGAATGTGGTGCGCAGTGCTATCCGTGGATTCAGCAAAGAATTTTTAAGCTTTGCTGGACTTTTGGTCGGCTTTATCTTGGGATTGAGCTATTATCTTTTGGTGGGCGATTTTATTGGGCGGTTTTTGGGTTGGAATACCTCCTGGATTCTGCATCTGGTTGGTTTTTTAATCATTTTTATTCCCGTCATGGTGCTTTTTTCCTGGGTGGGAATTTTATTCCGTAGGGTTTTCGAGAAACTTGATATTGTATGGGTTGATGCCGTGCTGGGCTTCTTGATGGGAATTGTGAAGGGAATGTTCTGGATTTTAGTCATTACTCTTCTTCTCCTTAATTTTTCTTATCTTCAGTTTCTCAATGGTTATGTGTACCAATCCCGTTTTTATCAGGACCTGACTCTTCCAGTGATTGCCTATTTGCATGACTGGACCATCAGGTTCCCTCAGGCCGGTTTTCTGCGTGCCATTCTGGAAAAGGGTATGGTCAGAGATGATGTTGGCTTGGGAAACCTTGAAGAGTTTTGAGTTTGATAAAGTTCAAGAACGTTTGTCTTCTCTTTTTTCCTGCTTGGCGACCAAAGAGGAACTTTCAGTGTACCCTTCGTTTATTCCTTCGGAAATTACTCGCCTTTTGCGTCATGCTGCAGAATTTCAAGAAATGACCAAATTCGATGGAGACCTCGATTTACGAGGATTACCAGATCTCCGTTCCATTCTGAGAATTCTAAGGATTCCTGGCTCTACGCTCAACGCAGAAAACCTTGTCCAGTTGTGGAGATTTTTTGTGCTCTGTGGAGAGGCTGTGTGTTTTTTTAGGGAAAGGAAAATTGCTGAAAAATACGTTTCTCTGTGGAACGATTATCTGGAAAAGATCAACGATTTTAGTTCTCTTCGTAGGAAAGTAGAAAAAATCATTTCCCCTGAGGGATATATTCTGGATACCGCCAGTGATACGCTCTATCAGTTGCGTCGTAAGATAAAAACTATTGACGAGCGTATTGAAGAAACGTTGAGTGCATTTCTGCAGAGTTCTAAAGTGGGTGCGTTGCTTCAGGAAAAGATGTACACCGTCCGGAAAGATCGTTACGTGGTTCCAGTGAAGATTCAACACCGGCATGCTGTGGACGGCATCGTGGTTGACTACTCTTCCAGTGGTTCTACGGTTTTCATCGAACCGAAAGTGGTTTCTCGCCTTAATAATGAATTGGAGTTGTTGAGGCATCTTGAGCAAGAAGAGATTGCCAAAATTCTCTATCGGATTACTTCGGAACTTAGACCTTTTATTCCCGACATGGATCGTACTTTTTCAAGTTTCATTCATCTTGACCTTTTGCGAGCAAAGGTGAAACTGGGGGAAACCTGGGAGGGGATTGTTCCCCAGGTGGGAGGAGAGGAGCTCATCATTCAGGGAGGGAGGCATCCTCTCTTAGGGGAAAAGGCGGTTCCATTTGATTTGAACCTTTCTCCCACCAAAAAGATTCTCGTGGTCAGTGGTCCCAATGCTGGTGGGAAAACAGTCCTTCTGAAAAGTCTGGCTCTAATTGTTTCGCTCACTTTCTGTGGTATTCCGGCTCCCCTCCAGACTGGTTCTATCATTCCCTTTTATGACGATTTATTTGTGGATATTGGTGACCACCAGGATATCGAGAATGAGCTCAGCACGTTTACGTCCCGGACCCGGAATCTTGCCAAAGCACTTCAGGGAAACTGTTCCAGCGTTCTTTTTCTCATTGATGAACTGGGTGCAGGCACTGATCCGAACGAAGGTACGGCTCTGGCCATCGCCACCTTGAAGTACTTGCAAAAAAAGGGAGCGATGGGTGTGGTCACCACCCATTTGCCGGTCTTGAAGTATCGAGCTTCTCAAGAAGAAGGTATGTCTGTCGCTTCTCTGGCTATCAATCCCGATACCTTTGAACCAACCTACCGACTGGTATTGGGAGAAATAGGGGCGAGTTACGGTATTAAAATTGCCGAGCGGGTGGGTCTTCCGAAAGAAATCATCGATGGCGCGATGCAACTTTTGAGTGCTGAGGAAGTTCGATTAAATGACTTAATTGTTGCTTTGACCCGGGACAAAAGTGTTCTCGCTAAAATGATGGAAGAAAACGTTTTCAAAGCGAAGGAGCTGGAGCAAAGGGAACGAAAAATAAAGGAAAAAATGGAAGACCTTCAGAAAAGAGAAAGGGCGCTCCTCAAAGAGTTTAAGAAGGAACTCGAAGGGTATTTAAACAAAACGAAAGATGAAGTATCTCAAATTGTAGGAAGGTTGAAAAGAGAAAAGCAACTGGACCAGGAAGAATATGAACGGTGGAAGAAGCGAATAGAAGAAGAAAAAGAAAAAGTTCGGGCGATAGAAGAAGCCGTGGCAGAGATACCTTCAAATGTGATGGTGCGTTTTCAAAAAGGAGATGCGGTGCTCGTTGATTTCCTGAATCAAACCGGAACCGTTATTTCGCTGGATGAGCGAAGAAAGAGTGCCTGGGTTAATGTGGCGGGAAGAAAAATAAAAGTCCCTTGGGAATCACTGCATAAAGGAGAAGTTGAGGATGCTGTTTCTCGATCCCCCAATTTTCCTCGCTTTACGACCCCTTCAATCAGGAATGAAATTGAGATACGAGCCCTCACCCGAGACGAAGCCTTGCGAAAGCTTGATCAGTACTTTGACCAGGTGATCCTGGCTGGTTTTACTACTGTGTATGTGATTCACGGTAAAGGAGAAGGGGTTTTGCGGGAACTGACCCACGATTTTTTGAAGAAGCACCCGTGTGTCGAGAGTTTTCGCCTGGGTTATCCCGAAGAAGGGGGACTGGGGGTCACAGTGGTCACCATGAAATCGTGAAAGTATTCCTACTGACAAAGAGTACACGTTTCTTGAGGGGTTCTGCCCTGCTTGAAGGGAAGCTTAACGGTTTTGCAGGCTTTCCCAGGGAGTAAACCGCTTTTGAGACAGACCTCGAGTTCGACGATACCGTTGGGTTTAACGAAATCATGTATCGGAAGATCCCGGTGGGCCTCTTTCATCACCTTGGCAAACATAGGAGCAGCGATAATACCTCCGGTCTTCTGGGGTCCTAAAGGAGTACGATCATCATTTCCAAGGTAAATCCCGCACGTCAGATCCGGAGTAAACCCCACGAACCAGGCATCGATGAAATCTTCTGTGGTTCCCGTTTTTCCTCCGGCTGGTCTTTCGATATTGGCCCTTCGACCGGTACCTCGTTTGATCACTCCTTCAAGGAGTCTGGCCATAATGTAGGCAGTATCTTCTGATAGGGCTTGGTGGAGGACGGGCTTATTTTCGTAGAGGATCTGCCCCTTGGCGTTTTCCACTCTGAGGATGGCGATCGGTTCTGGTACCATGCCTTTATTGGCAAAAGCACAATACGCGGTGACAAGTTCTATCAGGGTTACTTCGGAAGTACCCAAAGCAAGAGAAAGGTCTCTTCGTAGTTGACTCTTTATTCCCATTTTTCGAGCGTAACTAATGACCTTGTCGATTCCAGTTTCTTGAAGGAGTTTGATCCCTATAATGTTTATCGAACCTTCTAAGGCTTCTCGAAGGGTTATAGCTCCCCGAAACTTCTTTTCGTAATTTTGGGGTTTCCAGCCATTGGGGAAAGTAAGTGGTTCATCCACTAAAACGCTACTTGGAGTGAATCCACTATCCATACTGACTGCATAAATGAAAGGCTTGAAAGTAGAACCTGGTTGACGGTAAGCCTGTGTGGCGCGGTTGAATTTACTCTCCTGGTAATTTCTTCCCCCAACCATCGCTTTAATATATCCATTCTGGGGATCCATGCAAAGAATAGCGCCTTCATATTCACTTTCCTGCAGGACTTGATTGGCTACTTTTTGCAAATCGATGTCTAGCGTGGTATACACTTTCAAGCCACCGCTAAAAATAGTTCTTTCGTCAAAGGTTTTTCCCAGTTCTTTAAGGATATGGTCAACGAAATGAGGTGCGAGAGAACGGTTGGGTTCCAGGCCTGAGAGTACAATAGGAGCAGAGAGGGCAGTTTGGAAATCTTCTTCGGTGATAAATCTAAGGGATCGCATTCGTTGCAGCACTCTTCTCTGTTGCTTCTGTGCGGTTTTGAAATTCACGTAAGGAGAAAAATTACCCGGTGAGCGCGCTATGCCTGCAAGCATGGCCACTTCGGCCAGGTTTAAATCCTGGAGTTCCTTACCGAAGTAGGTTTTCGCTGCGGCTTTGATGCCGTATACGCCGTGTCCGAGGTAGATCTGGTTCAGATAGGCTTCAAAAATCTGGTCCTTGGTGTACTTTTTTTCGATCATCAGAGCGAGAAATACTTCTTTAATTTTTCGATCGAGTACCTGTTTCTGGGTTAAAAATCGGCTCCGGGAAAGTTGTTGGGTGATGGTGCTTCCTCCTTCCACGATGTTGAGGTTCACTAGATCCTGCCAGAGAGCCCGCACGATACCCTGGAGGTCAATGCCTGGATGGGAATAAAAGCGCTGGTCCTCGCTAGCTAAAAAGGCTTTCTTAATGATTTCGGGGATTTCGTTGAGCTCGACATAATCTCGCTTTTCGGTAAATAACTCTCCGATCAGTTTCCCTTTCGTATCGTAGATTCGAGTGGTTAAAGAAGGAGTGAGGTCTTCCAGTTTACTGGAAGTTTCTTTGAGGTCTTGGAGGAAGAAGATGAACAGGAGAGTAAAGAAAAGGATGCCTGACAGGATGCCTGCCATGAATGCATGGGGATAAAATTTTTTTTCAGTATTTTTGGTTTTCTGCCGATTGGTTCTTTTCATCTTTTCAATATTCTTTATAATGATTTCGATATGGAATATTATCATAAAACTCGAACGAATAAAACTCAAGAGCTCACTCGAACGGCACTGGTAGGAGGATGTTATTTCCTTTTTACCGTTCTCCCCCCTTTTTCCTCTATTGCTTATGGACCCATCCAGGTGAGGGTTTCAGAGGCGTTGACCGTTCTTCCCTTTTTCTTTCCCGAAACTATGTGGGGACTTACCGTAGGATGTTTCCTGGCTAATATTTTTGGTGGTGTGGGCGTGGTTGACTTTCTTCTGGGTCCACTTTTCACCCTCTTTGCTGGGTATCTTACTTCTCGTGTTCCTCGTCCGTTCTGGGCTCCTCTCCCGCCAGTTCTGATCAATGGGTTTGGGGTACCGATTTATCTATCGGTGCTCTTTCGGGTTCCTTACTTTTACGCGGTATTTTATGTTATTGTAGGGGAAATTATTGCCTGTTACGGATTAGGTTGGCTCCTTATACTGTTTTTGCGGAGAGGGAATTTTCAGAAAGGAGTGAAGAAGCTTGGTTTACGAAAATGAAGTAGAAAGAGATATAGCCATAATCCAGCGAGGTGCTGAAGAACTTATTGGTATCGAAGATTTACGGAAAAAGCTCGAGCGTTTTTATCGCCGAGGAAAAAGACTGGTGGTTAAAGAAGGTTTCGACCCCAGTGCTCCTGATATCCATTTAGGTCATACGGTAACGCTAAGAAAGTTGCGTCAGTTTCAGGACCTGGGGCATGAAGTGGTTTTTCTCATCGGAGATTTCACCGGGAGGATCGGTGACCCCACGGGAAAGAAAGAAACTCGTCCTCAGCTTACTGAGGAAGAAGTCAAAAAAAATGCTGAAACCTACACTGAACAGGTCTTTAAAATTCTGGATCCTCAGAAAACCAGAGTGGAATTTAATAGCAAGTGGTTAGGGAAACTTACCTTAAGTGATCTGGTTTTCATTACTGCTCGGCTCACGGTGGCTCGGATGTTGGAAAGGGAAGATTTTGCGAAACGCTTGAAAGCAGGAAAACCCGTGGGTTTGCATGAGTTCCTTTACCCGGTCATGCAGGGATATGACTCAGTAGCGCTCGAAGCGGATGTGGAGTTAGGGGGAAATGATCAGCTCTTTAATCTCCTGGTGGGACGGGATCTTCAGAGAGAGTTTGGTCAGGAGCCACAGGTGGTGCTCACCATGCCACTTTTGGAGGGTATCGATGGAGTCGAAAAGATGAGTAAAAGCTTGGGAAATTACATCGGTATCCAGGAATCAGCTTTTTCCATGTTTGGAAAGATCATGTCTATCCCGGACTTTTTGATTGAAAAATATTTTGTTCTTCTCACCAATATTCCTCTGGAGGAAATTACCAGGATGAAAGAGGAGTACGAAAAAGGGATATTGCATCCTAAAAAGTGGAAGGAGCAACTCGCTCTGGAAATTGTCAGCGCCTATCATGGTTGGGCGAAGGCTCAGGAAGCCCTGGCAGATTTTGAGCGAGCTTTTTCTCAAAAAAGCATCCCCGAAAATGCCCAGGAAATTCTTCTCTCGACTTTGGAGCTGAAAGAGGGGAAAATATGGGTCATGAAGCTTTTGCAAAAAACTGGGGTACCGAAATCAAATAGTGAAGCAAGGAGATTAATTGAACAGGGTAGTGTGTATCTAAATGGAGAACGAGTTGAGGATACCAATATGGATGTAACGGTGCAGGATGGAAGTTTCCTAAAAGTGGGGAAAAAGGCGTTCTTTAAGGTCAGGGTTGTATCGTAACGATCCGTTTGTATTTGCAATCCTTTGATATTTGGGTTAAAATAATGAGGTGTCGAGTTTTCTTGCCAACAAAGAGTGGGTTTTGCCCACTCTTTGTTGTTTATGGGTTTTTACCAGGGGGTATTTATGAGCAAAGAAATCTTTGCTGCGATTGAGCAGATAGAAAGAGCAAAGGGAATTCCAAAAGATGCTTTGCAAAGAGCTATTGAGGCAGCTTTGCTCTCTGCCTACCGCAAGAATTTTAAAAGTTCTCATAAAGGGATATCAGTAGTTCTGGATGCCGAAAGTGGGGCTATTAAGGTTCTGGCGAGAAAGGTCGTGGTTGAGAAGTTAAAGGACTCTACGGTGGAGATTTTAAAGGAGGAGGCCCAGCGATTGGGATTCAGTGCAGAGGTTGGTCAGTGCGTTGACATTGAGGTCACTCCCAAGGATTTCGGTCGTATTGCGGCGCAAACCGCCAAACAGGTTATCCTTCAGCGAATTCGGGAGGCAGAACGGGATAGAATTTATGAGGAATTTGTGGAAAGGGCCGGAGAGATCATCACTGGTATCGTCAACCGGAGGGAAGGGCGGACCGTAATGGTTGAACTTGGTAAGACTGAAGGAGTGCTTCCACCCTCAGAACAGGTTGCTCATGAGGAGTATAAGACTGGCGACCGGATGAAGTTTTTTATCGTGGAAGTTAAAAAGACCACCAAAGGTCCAAGGATCACCCTTTCCCGTACGCACCCAGGCTTGGTGAAGAGACTTTTTGAGCTGGAAGTTCCGGAGGTGCACGAGGGTTGGGTGGATGTGGTGATGATTGCTCGGGAACCTGGGGTACGAAGTAAAGTGGCGGTGGAAAGTAGAAACGAGCGGATTGACCCGGTGGGGTCGTGTATAGGGAATCGTGGTTCCAGGGTTAAGAGTATCATTGATGAGCTGAGGGGAGAAAAAATAGATATAATAAGGTGGAGTAATGATCCAGAGGTTTTGATCACTGAAGCATTGAAACCGGCAGAGGTGATCAGCGTGAAGCTTGACGAAGAAACCAAGACGGCACAGGTGCTCGTGCCCTTAGATCAACTTTCTCTGGCTATTGGTAAAGATGGTCAGAATGCCCGTCTTACTGCGCGAATCAGCGGGTGGCGTATCGACATCAAGGGCGTCAATCGTGAGGAGGAGAGATGAAGTCTAAAAAGATTCCCATTCGTATGTGTATAGGGTGTCGTCAGAGAAAGGAGAAAAAAGGGTTGATTCGGATTGTGAGAACCCTTCAGGGAAACGTAGAGGTGGATCCGACCGGCAAAAAGTCGGGGAGAGGGGCTTATGTGTGTCCTCAGGTGGAGTGTGTGACAGCTTTTTCCCGCAAGGACCTTTCTTCGGCTTTTCGATTTGAGCTTGAGGAGGAGGAGTTTCTCGCCCTAAAGGATATGTTGCTCGGGTATTTGAAAAACCCGCGGGAAGGAGGCTCGTAATGACCAAGGTAAGGATATATAAGATTGCCGAAGTACTCGGGATACATGCTCACGAGGTTATAGAGATGCTTCGAGAGTTGGGCGTCGAAGCCAAGAATCACATGAGCAGTATCGATGAGGATCTGGTTGATCTTCTCAAAGAGGAGATCATCTACCGCCGGCAGAAAGAAGAAGAAATACGGAAAAAAAGAGAAAAAACGCTTCTTTTTGAAAACCTTCCCACTCTCAAGGAGATTGCCAAGCTCCTCGATGAAGGGCCTGAAGATATTATCTTGCGCCTGGCTGATTTGAATATCGTCCCTGATTTTCGGAGACCTTTGCCACCTCTTGTGGTGGAGAAATTGGCTCGAGAAAAGGGATGGGAAGTGGAGTGGAAAGAAGGCCTAAAAAAAGAGACCGTTGAAGCTTTGGGAGGAGAACAATTTTTAAGACCTCCAGTGGTGACGATTCTTGGACATGTCGATCACGGAAAAACCACCTTGCTTGATGCAATCCGGCATTCCCAGGTTGCTGAGTCAGAGTTCGGAGGAATCACGCAGCGTATCGGCGCGTATCAGGTGGAAGTGAATGGAAGGAAAATCACCTTCATCGATACTCCAGGGCATGAAGCCTTTACCGCAATGCGAGCTCGTGGGGCTCAGGTTACGGATATAGCGGTGCTTGTGGTTGCCGCAGATGATGGGGTGATGCCTCAGACTATAGAGGCGATTCAACATGCCAGAGCGGCTGACGTACCCATCATTGTTGCTGTGAATAAAGTGGATAAGCCTGCAGCGAATCCTGAGCGAGTAAAACAGCAGCTTTCGGATTACGGGTTGATTCCTGAGGAGTGGGGGGGAGAAACCATTTTCGTTAATGTTTCGGCGTTGCAGCGGAAGGGCGTTAACGAACTTCTGGAGATGATTATCTTACAGGCTGATCTTCTAGAGCTCAAGGCCAGACATAGTGGTTACGCTACTGGTCTTGTCATTGAGTCGCGCCTGGATCGGGGGAAGGGTCCTGTGGCAACGGTGATCGTCCAGGAGGGAATATTGAGGGTAGGAGATTATTTTGTGGCCGGGACGAGCTGGGGCAAAGTGCGAACTTTATCTGACGACCTTGGTCGATCGTTGAGGGAAGCATACCCTGCTATGCCTGTTGAGGTGGTCGGATTTTCTGAGCTTCCACCAGCTGGAACAAAGTTTATGGTGGTGGGAGAGGAGCGGATTGCATACCTCATCGCCGAGCGAAGAAAAGAACGGGAGAAAGAAGTTGCCCTTAAAGGGGGATCTAAGCGTGCTCTTTCTCTGGAAGAACTCCTTTCACCCGAAGCTGGGAAAGTCAGGGAGCTTAATCTCCTTTTAAAGGCTGATTTCCAAGGTTCCCTGGAAGCGATTGAGAAAGCGATTTCCCAGCTGGAGAATGAGAACGTCAAAATTAATTTTCTCTTCAGGGGAGTGGGAAATATCAGTGAAGCTGATGTGATGTTGGCTTCGGCGTCTTCGGGAGTTGTAGTAGGGTTTAATGTAAAGTTGCCCAACGAGATTGCAAAAATTGCCAAAAGGGAAGGTGTTGATGTTCGACTGTACCGGGTTATTTATGACCTGATTGACGATATGGATAAGGCTATTAAGGGTATGTTAGAGCCCAGGAAAATTGAGGAAACCCTGGGTAAACTCGAAGTACGGGCCCTTTTTAAAGTAGCTCGAGCCGGTGTAATCGCGGGGTGTTATGTAACCCAGGGTAAGATCGAAAGAGGAGCGCTGGTGAGAGTATGGCGAGGACGGGAGATGCTTGGAGAAGGAATCCGAATAGCCTCCCTAAAGCATTTTAAAGAGGATGTGCGAGAGGTGACTCAGGGATACGAGTGTGGAGTTAGTTTAGAAGGATTCGATGACTTTCGTGAGGGTGATATCTTAGAGGTTTACGTCATCCGAGAGGAACGATGAGAGTCGGAGTTTGTCAGGTTGAACTTTTTATCAATGGTAGCCTTTCCCTTAAAGATAAAAGAAGAGTCATGAATTCTATGAAGCAGAAGCTCCGGAACCGTTTCAATATATCCATTGTGGAAATTCCGGTTGATACGCAGTGGAAAAGAGGAGGTTTGGGAATTTCTTGCATCGGACTCGATGAGAGAAGCGTACGGTCCATAATTGACCAGATTGTACGGTTTATTGAAGATGATGATCGTGTTGAGGTGAGTAACCTCACTGTAGATATCTTGTGAAAGTGTGGTGAAAGAGCGTGAAAGAACAAAGACCCAAAAGGGTTGCTGAGTTGATAAAAAGGGAAGTTTCTCAAATACTCCTTTCGCGGGTTGAGGATCCTCGTATCAAGCGATTCACCATCACGAGGGTTGAGGTCTCACCAGATATCCGACAGGCAAAAATTTTTGTCAGTTTCGAAGAGGGAGAGGAAAGAGAAGAAAAAATAAAAATTCTCCAGAAAGCTACTGGTTTTGTGAAAGCAGAGCTGGCCCAGCGAATCCGGATAAGGTTTATGCCCGAAATCCTTTTTGTAGCTGACAATATTTTTGAAAAAGCTTTTCAGGTTGTAGCACTTCTTAATCGGATGGAACAAGAAGAAAGAAATGAATAAATCCATTATCGAGGTTATCGAAGCCATTCAATCGCACCACCATTTTGTGGTGGTCTCACACCAGAATGTCGATGGTGATGGAATTGGAGCACTCCTGTCTTTCTATGCGTTGCTTTCCTCTTTGGGTAAACATGTTATCATGGTGAATAATGGGAGTGTGCCTTACTTTTGCAGGTTTCTCCCTGAGACAGAGAAAATCCTTTCCTATAATGATTTCTGTCAAGCGTACCTTGGAAAAGAGCATGTCTTTGAAGCGTTAATTGTCGTGGACTGTTCCAATCTATCCCGCTTAGGGGAGATGAGCGAGATGGTCAAAAAATTTTCCTTCGTTATTAACGTTGACCATCATCCTGATAATTCTTTCTTCGGCAACGTGAACTGGGTAGCCCCGGAAGCATCCTCAACCATGTTGGTATATGCGTTGTTCAAGGAGATGAACATTTCACTCAATAAATTCGTTGCTTCAAGTATTCTGAACGGACTTATTTCTGATACCGGTGGTTTTAGCTTTGTGGAAATTGATTCTAGAATGCTTACTATTCTCGAAGACCTTATTGTGCATGGAGCTTCGGTTTCCGAAGTCATGCGTTACAACTTCCGTTTTCGGCGTTCCGAGGCCTTGAAACTTTTGGGGCGTGCTCTGGAACGCCTGGTTTATGATGGTGATTCTGGTATTTCCTACACGTATCTTGTAAGGCGGGATTTCGCCGAGTTCCATGCCGGGGTAGAAGATACGGAAGGAATTGTGGATTATGGTCTGTACATTCCCGGGGTGGAGATTTCCATTCTTTTCAGAGAAACTGAGGAGAAGGTTTTCAAAGTTAGTCTAAGGGCGCAGGGAGAACGTGAGGTCCTTTCAATTGCCCACCATTTCGGAGGAGGGGGACATTTAAAAGCGGCTGGTTTTAAGATTACCGGAGAACTGGAAACGGTCATCCAGAAAGTGCTGAAATTTGTGCAAAGTGTCCCCTATGGGTCGAAAACCGCCATACGATGAAATGGGATTTGGAGCGGAGATTTCGGGAGGAATTCTGAACGTCTATAAACCGGTAGGTTTTACCTCCAGACAGGTTGTGGAAAGAGTTGGTGCCGTTCTTGGGAGTAAAGCCGGACACGCGGGAACTTTGGATCCGTTTGCAAGAGGAGTCCTCGTAGTTTGCTGGGGGAAAGCTACTCGTTTTTCCTCTCTTTTTCAGAGTCTTTCTAAAGTGTACCGGGCGTGGATTCGCTTTGGCATAAGTACCGATACCTATGATGTTCATGGCCGGATTACGGAATGGAGTCAGGGTGAGTTGCAGATGGAACAACTGGTTCAGGTTCTCGAGGAATATCAAGGAACGATTGTACAGAGGGTCCCGGCATTTTCTGCTTCCAAGTATAAAGGGAAATCACTCCACAAATATGCCCGAAAGGGTCTTACTGTTCCAGAGTTGAGAAAAACGGTTCAAATCTATTCCCTAACCCTGGTGAGGTGTCAGGAAGGGCGGTTTGGAGAGGCAGAGATTCTGGTAGAGTGTTCCAGTGGAACCTATGTGCGGAGCCTATCTTTCGAATTGGGAAAGAGATTAGGATTGGGAGCATACCTCTTTGCGTTGCGACGGGAAAGCGTAGGGAAATTCAATTTTGAGGGGAGTATTGATGTTTTTGATGGTTGTATGACCAGGAGTGTTCTTTGGGAAAAGTCATTTTCCATTGATGAAGGGTTGTACTGGATACCTTCGATTACGGTAAACGAAGAGACAGCAAGACACTTCAGGAATGGGAATATGGTGAGAGGTGTCCCTGTGGAAGAAGGGAACTGGTTCAAAGTGTACCGAGATGGTCAATTTTTAGGGTTGGGCAAAAAAACGGGACCCTGGCAATTGCAGCCCAAAATCGTTCTTCCGGAGTAAAAGCAATGCACGTAATTCGGGGATGGAAAAGCCTCTTGGGAAAGCGGGTTGTGGCTTTGGGTTTTTTTGATGGTCTGCATCGAGGACACCAGGAAGTACTGAAAACAGCGTACCGTTTCAAAGTCCATGGTGAAGATAATGTGGAAGTTATTACATTTTACCCTCATCCTCAGAATTTCCTGGCTGGGCGAGGAAGGTATGTGTTACAGTACCTTACGACATATGGAGAGAAGTGTCGTCTTATTCAGCAGTTTTTTCCGGGAATGCTGGTGCGTTTTCTTCGGTTTGATGCAGCCATGCGCTTTACTTCCCCTCAAGAGTTTTTACATGGCATTTACTCTCGGCTTTCTCCAGAAAAGGTTTTTGTGGGAGAAAATTTCCGTTTTGGGTATCAGGCGGCTGGGGACGTACCGTTAATTCGACGATACTTCGGGGCAAAGGGAGTGGAAGTGGTATGTATTCCCTCTCTTGAGGATAACGGAGTATGCATATCGAGTTCTGGCATTCGAACATTGCTCACTCGAGGTGAACTGAACGAGGTGAATCGCCTTTTGGGTTACAATTTCACCATTATTGGAACGGTACGAAAAGGGAGAAAGCTGGGGAGCAAGCTGGGTTTTCCAACGGCGAATCTCTATCCCCCAGCGGTTAAAATTCTTCCTCCTCATGGAGTGTACGTTTCGTATGTGTTCTGGAAAGGTCTAAAGGATTGGATGCCTGCTCTCACCCATGTGGGATATCGGCCTACCTTGAAGGATTACCACCGTAGAGTCGTTGAAACTTTTATTCCTTCCTTTCAGTCTCCTGGTCTTTATGGAAAAAGGATGGTTGTCCAGTTAGTTGCTTTTATCCGCGGGGAGAGAGCCTTTTCTTCTATCCAGAAGCTGAAGAACCAGATGGACCTCGATTTGGAAGCGTTTTACCGATATTTACAGGGGCGAAGCAGTGTGATAAACTACCCTTTGAATGCTATAGTGGAGGTGTAGAAAAAGTTGACGCTCACAAAAGAAAGGAAAAAGGAAATTATAGAACAGTTTAAAATTCACGGTGAAGATACTGGTTCTCCTGAGGTGCAAATCGCACTTTTGACGGTGAGAATCAAAGAATTAACGGACCATTTAAAGCAGCATCCAAAGGATTTTCATTCTCGGAGAGGTCTCTTTATGATGGTTGGCCAAAGAAGGAGGCTTTTGAATTATTTGAAAAAATACCACCTGGATCGATACTACGCAATCTTGGAAAAATTAGGTTTGAGGAAGTAAGAGGAGGTTGTTTACAATAGAAAAGAAATGGGAAATTGGTTTTGGAAATGAGTCGCTGATTATCGAGACAGGGAAACTGGCACAACAGGCAGGAGGAGCGGTTACCGTTCGGTATGGCGATACAGTAGTTCTGGTTACCGCTACGACGAACGAAGAAAGTAAGGAGGATGTCGATTTTACGCCTCTTTCGGTGGAGTTTGAAGAACGTTTTTATGCTGCGGGAAAGATTCCAGGGGGATTTATCAAAAGAGAAGGAAAGCCCCGGGTAGCAGCGATTCTGAGTGCTCGGCTTATTGACCGTTCCATCAGGCCCTTGTTTTCTGAATTCTGCCGCAACGAAATTCAGGTTGTGGTAACCGTTCTTTCTGTGGATGAGATCCATCCCCCTGATGTTATTTCGATTATTGGTGCTTCCTTGGCTCTGGGTATTTCGGAAATCCCCTTTGAGGGGCCAGTAGGAGCCTGTCGAGTGGGGTTAATTGGCAATGAAATTCTGATTAATCCGACTCTGGATAAATTGACCTCAAGCGGGATGGATATGGTGATTGCCGGAACCAGGGAAGGAATCACCATGATTGAAGCAGGTGCCAGGGAAGTCGATGAAGAAAGGGTAAAAGAGGCTTTACGGATCGGGTATCAGGAAATCCAAAGAAGTATTGACCAGCAAGAGGAGATCATCCGTCAGATTGGGAAGCCGAAATTAGAATTGAAGATACCTGAATTTTGGGAAAGTTTATGGGACTGGTTGCTCGAAAATTATCAGGATGAGGTGCGTAAAAGAATCACCATTCCTGATAAAAAAGTACGGGAGGGGGAAATGCGGGTCCTTTTCCGAAAGTTCGTCGAAGAAGGAGAAACTCGATTCGGGACGCCAAATTTCTTCACCGTAGCCTGGGAAAGATTAATGAAAGAAGAAGTTCGGAGGCTCATTTTTACCACTGGATACCGCCAGGACGGAAGAACTCCACAGGACATAAGGCCGATAAGTTGTGAAGTGGGTTTCCTGCCACGTACCCATGGTTCTTCCCTTTTCACCAGGGGTCAGACCCAGGCTCTGGTTATTACCACTTTGGGGGCAAAAAGTGAGGAGCAAAAAGTAGACGGTTTGCAAGAGGAAGAAGCAAAGCGGTTCATGCTCCATTATAATTTTCCTCCTTATAGCACTGGAGAAGTGCGACCCCTCAGAGGGCCTGGACGACGGGAGATTGGTCATGGGGCTCTGGCAGAAAGGGCGCTTGAATGCTTTATTCCCCCGGAGGAGGAGTTTCCATACACCATCAGAGTGGTTTCTGAAATTCTGGAATCAAATGGATCTTCTTCCATGGCCACGGTATGCGGAGGCAGTCTTTCCCTCATGGATGCCGGTGTTCCCATCAAGGCGGCTTGTGCTGGATTATCAATTGGTCTTATTCGTTCTCAGGACCGATGGATGTTGCTGAGAGATATCCTTGGCTCTGAGGACCATTATGGAGAAATGGACTTTAAAGTGGCCGGAAGCCGCAGTGGTATTACGGCAATTCAGCTTGATGTAAAAAACAGGGGCTTGAGCCATGAACTTTTGGGGCAAGCACTCCTGGAAGCAAAAGAGGGAAGATGGCGTATTCTTGACATTATGGATGCAGTGCTCAGTCGTCCTCGAGAGTATATTTCACCATATGCCCCAAGAATTGGTATCGTAGAAGTCAACCCGGATCGGATTGGAGCCTTGATTGGTCCTGGGGGAAAAATTATCAAACGAATTGTCGAGGAAACGGGTGTCACGATTGATATTAAAGATGATGGAAAGGTGATGGTGTTTTCGCGGAACGAAGAGGGGAAAGCCAGGGCCATTGAAATGATTCGGAATGTAACCCAGGACGTCGAGGTGGGTAAAATCTACCTTGGTAAGGTGACTCGTGTTGCCGATTTTGGAGCATTTGTGGAAATATTTCCTGGTCGGGAAGGATTGTGCCACATTTCACAATTGTCTAGTGAACGGGTGCGCCGGGTGGAGGATGTGGCCAAAGTAGGAGATGATTTGCTGGTCAAGGTCACAGGAATTGATTCTCTGGGGAGAATTACCCTTAGCCACAAAGAAGCAGCATCAACTGTATCCCCTATCAAAGAGACGAAAACTTACCCCCGTCGAAAGTGATGACGGCAGGGGTAAGGAGAGCGATTGACAAACGATGCCAGAGCAGGGAAGGAAAATTGTAATTGTCTCCTTTCTGGGTGTTTTTGCCCTTTATATTTTGTTGTCTTTTTTCTCCACTAGCGTTGGTGTAATCGGGGAAAAGATCAAAGTGAGTTTTCTTTTTACCCTGGGGATAGGGGCTTATGCGCTACCATTTTTTTTGGCGTACCTTGCCTACGAAATTGCCATCTTGAACCTGGTGAGACGATATAGATTTATCGGTCGAATCATTGGTCTCTTGCTCTGGTTGTTTATCTTTCTGACATTGGTGGAAAGAAGGGCAGTGAAAAGCCAGGTTATTCTTGTAGACTACAATCTTGGTGGTAGGGTTGGAAGTGCTCTGTATTCCCTACTGAATCGTTATCTGGGGGAGAGTGGGACCCTTCTTTTCCTGTTCCTCTTTGCATTTCTGGGTACGTACCTTCTTGGTGAAGGAAAGCTGATTCGACAACTTGTGCACTTTGCAAAATCCTTGGGTAAGAAGCCTGGTTCTATAAAGCCTGAAAAGATTCCTTCCGACTCCACTTCTTCTGAGGCTTGGAAATCTCCTGTTTCTTCTCCTGTTTTTCCTGCTTCTTCAATTGAGGAAGTCTTTGAAGTTACTTCTCTGGTTTCCAAGACATCGAGCCCCAAGAGAATAAAAAAATCTGTTCCTCCCCAGGAAGTGGAGGAATGGATTTTGCCTTCCTCAAGAATTCTTTCCTCTCATTCTGCTAAAGGAGAGGAAAAAACCCGAAAAGAGATTGCCGAAGAAATAGCCAAACTGGAAAAAACCCTGGCAGAGTTTAATGTGGCTGGAAGAGTGACTAATTTTCAGGTTGGTCCCACCGTGACCAGGTACGAATTCCAGCCTGCCCCGGGAGTTAAGGTGAACAAAATAGTCAATTTGTCTAACGACATTGCTTTAGCCTTTGCGGTGGCGGCGGTGAGGATCGAAGCTCCTATTCCTGGTCGTTCTGCAGTCGGTATTGAGATTCCAAACCGGCGTAAAGAAATTGTTTCTCTGCGGGAATTGGTGGAAGAGGAAGGGTTTTACCAGGACCCATCTCCTCTTAAGATTGCGCTGGGGAAAGATGTTGCTGGAAAGCCACTGATCTGGGACCTGCGTGAAGCCCCACATTTGCTCATCGCTGGGGCAACGGGTTCAGGGAAGAGTGTCTGTATTAACACAATTCTGGCGAGCCTACTGTTTCGATCTGACCCAAATGTTCTGCGTATTGCCCTTATCGATCCCAAAAAGGTTGAGCTTTCTCTCTATGCTGGACTTCCTCATCTTTGTGGCCCGGTCATTTCTGAGGTCCGTCTGGTCATCAAATTCTTAAAATGGTTGTGCCGGGAGATGGATTCGAGATATGAACTCCTTTCGGAACTTTCCTGTCGGAACGTTGACGAATACAACCGTTTGGTGGAAAAGAAAGAGCAGTTACCGTATGTGGTGGTCGTTATTGATGAACTTGCCGATTTGATGATGACGGCTGCTTCGGATGTGGAGGGATATATCTGCCGACTGGCTCAAATGGCCAGGGCTGTAGGCATTCACCTTGTCGTTGCTACCCAGAGACCTTCGGTGGATGTGATTACCGGCCTCATTAAGGCTAATTTTCCTTCCCGGTTGGCTTTTGCAGTCTATTCTCAGGTTGATTCTCGGACCATCCTGGATATGCCGGGAGCCGAGAAGCTCCTGGGGAACGGTGATTTGTTGTTTGCCCCCATCGGGGTCGGTAAACCCATTCGAGGGCAGGGGGCTTTTATTAGCACTGAGGAAACGAAAAAAGTGGTGGAACACTGGTCGAGGCAGAAAGGGAGCATCCATTATTCCATGGAGTTCGTATTTCGGGACGAAGAAGTAGAAATTTCTGAAGACGAGGACGACGTGTACGGAGAGGCGGTAAAAATCGTTATGGAGAGTGGCCGGGCCTCCACTTCGCTTCTGCAAAGGAGGTTGCGTATTGGGTTTAACCGTGCTGCCCGGCTTATTGAAAGAATGGAAAGAGAGGGAATCGTTGGCCCATATGAGGGGAGTAAGCCGAGAAAAGTTATCATGAGGAGAGGGGAACAGTAATGGTCAATTTTAATATTGAAGTTGCTGTTCAACTGGGGGAGTTTCTAAGAAAGAAACGGGAAGAACGGAAGGTGGATCTAGCAAAAGCGAGCGAAGCTACCTTGATTTCTCCACTTTATTTAGAAGCATTGGAAAATGGCGAATGGCATAGGCTTCCAGGAAGGACATATGCTTCTGGATATCTGAAAATCTATAGCCGTTTCTTAGGGGTTGATTCCCAAGAAGTGCTTGCTTTGTTCAAGCAAGCGTATGGGGGGATAGAGGAAAAAGTATCGCTTGTGCCAGAGAAAATATCTGGGAGACGAAAGAAAAACAAGAATATCCTGCGTTTCCTCATGGTAACCTTTACCATACTACTGGTGGCATTCGTTTTCATTCTGATTTCTTACCGTTTGCCCATTTTCTCAAAGCTCAACCAGGAAGATCGTACTGTGCCTGCTGCCGAAGAAGCGGTATCTCCGGAAGTGGTGCTTCCTACTCCTCAGCCTATTCCTGAATTCTCAGTTGTGGTGGTGCTTGAGCCGGAGCGATTGTCTTGGAGCGAAGTTCGTTCTGGGGACCGGATCGTGTTTTCAGGGATACTGGTTCCCGGGAAGCGTTACATTTTTAAAAGTAATGAGCCAATTGAGATTTCAGGAAAAGACGGTGATAGGATTAAGGTAAACCATAACGGGAACGACCTGGGTTATCTCGCTTCAGAGGGTGGCGATTTCGAACAAACCTTTGGACCGTGAAACGTATTGCCTTTGTAAGTTTGGGTTGCGATAAAAACCTGGTTGATTCAGAAATCGCTTTAGGTAAGCTGGTTTCTGCAGGGTATAATTTTTTTTCCTCTTTGGAAGAAGCGCAGGTTCTTGTTTTAAACACCTGTGCTTTTATCGATGATGCTCGCCGTGAAACAGAGGAATGGATCAGAAAATTTGTATCGCTCAAAAAGAAAGACCCTCGTAAGGTTCTGGTAGTCATGGGCTGTTATGTGGAAAGAATCAAAGAAAAGGCGCTCTCTCTGTATCCCGAAGTCGATTACTGGATTGGAGTGAACGATTTTCCACACATTGTAGAAATTCTAAAAAACGGTGAACACAGTGCTGCATCTCGGCTTTTTATCGATGGACCTCCTTTTCTCTACGACCACGGGACCGAGAGATTGCTTGCCACTCCCTCTCATTATGCCTATATTAAAATTGCCGAGGGTTGCAATAACCACTGTAGTTTTTGCGTCATTCCGCTTATACGTGGTCCGTTGCGGAGCCGACCTTGGGAGGATATTATCCAGGAAGCTTTGAACTTAGTGGAGATGGGTGTTCGGGAAATCATTCTTGTGGCACAGGATTTATCTTCCTACGGCTTAGACTTGTATCATCGGAGGAGCTTACCTTTTCTCCTGAAAAAGTTGGGAGAAAACCTGCCGTCTTCGGTGTGGCTACGACTCTTGTATGTATCACCTTACGGGATTGATGACCAGCTTCTGGAGGTGGTGGCTTCCACAAGGCAGGTTGTGAAATATCTTGATGTTCCCCTGCAGCACATTAATGCTCGTATTTTACAAGGTATGAATCGTCCCTTTTCGCGAGCCCAGCTTGAGGAACAACTTCTTCGAATCAGGACGTTCATTCCTGGGGTTTTCCTGAGGACCACCCTTATGGTTGGTTTTCCTGGTGAAGATGAAGAAATTTTCGAAGAACTCCTGAATTTTGTGTACCACGTTCGCTTTGAAAGAATGGGGGTATTTTGCTATTCGTCGGAACCAGGGACTCCTGCTTTCACTCTGAACCAGATGGTGGAAGAAACGGTCAAAAGAGAACGCTATCAAATACTCATGCATCTTCAGGAAGGGGTTATGGAAGAGATTCATCGGGGTCTTGTAGGTCAAACGGTGGAGGTGATTCTGGAGGAAGGTCCTCAAAGTGGAGGAAAACGCTACCTTTGGGGTCGAACGTATGGGGATGCGCCTCAGGTTGATTGTCGAATCAAGGTGTGGGTAACCGGGAAAAAGCGGTTTGTTCCAGGAACGATATTGCAGGTAAGGGTTAAAAAAGGTTCTGCATATGAGCTAGAGGGGGAGATAGTTTGAAAGCTGGTATTCTCTGTGTGGGGACAGAACTGGTGACCGGGCTGATTCGTGATACTAATGCGTACTTCTTTTCCCAGAAGTTGGCAGAGAACGGAGTATTTCCAAAGTTTGTGATGTTTGTTCCAGATGAGAAGAACGATATTACCAATGGTCTCAGTTTTTTTCTTCATGACCCCGAGATTGAAGTGATCATTGTGTCGGGGGGATTGGGACCAACGGAAGACGATTTTACAAAAGAGGTTATTGCTGAACTATTGGGGTTAGAGCTGGTCTTCGATGAGTCCGTATGGAAAAAAATTTGTCAGTTTTACTGGAATTTGAGAAAAACTGAACCACCTGAAAACAATAAAAAACAGGCTTTGGTACCAAGAGGCGCTACAGTGCTTTCCAACCAGCTGGGAACCGCTCCGGGATTTAAGATAAAAACGCTGGGGAAGACGATTTTCGTAGTTCCTGGAGTCCCCAGAGAGGCTGAGTTTCTCTGGGGTACGATTGCCAAGGAAATCCATGCCACTGGTTTCTCTTTTTATCGTACGAAGATATTGAAGTTCTGTGGAATTGGGGAGTCACAGCTGGCTACTTTGATGAAACCCTTTTTGGCTTCTCTCCCTGAGGGAATCCATTTCGCTTTTCTCCCCAATTATGGGGAGGTCTGGTTCTATCTTTACGTTCGTGAAGCTGGAAGCGAAAGACGAGAGGAATTAGACAAAATCGCTGCGGAATTAGCGAGCACTTATGGGGACTTTCTTTTTTCCTCCTATGGTGATACTCTGGAAGAAGCGATCGGGAAAATGCTGCGGGAGAAAAAATTCAAGATAGCCATAGCGGAATCCTGCACGGGAGGATTGCTCGGTGACCGAATCACAAATATTCCTGGAAGTTCGGAGTACTTCGAAAGGGGGTATATTGTCTATAGTAATAGAGCTAAGATGGAAGAACTTGGGGTGCCAGAAGAGGTGCTCGAGACGAAGGGTGCAGTCAGTGAAGAGGTAGCCTGTTTGATGGCTCAGAGGGTAAAGGAAAAGGCGTCCGCTGATATTGGTATAGGAATAACCGGCATTGCTGGGCCAACGGGGGCAACAGAGGCAAAGCCGGTGGGGTTGACGTATATGGCATTGGCCGATCGAAAGGGCGTAGAAGTCAAGAAATACCAATTTGGTGGAGACCGATTGATGAACAAAAGATTTGCTTCACAGTTCGCACTCAGCATGCTTTTTTTATTTTTGCGGAGGAGAGGATGATAAGTGGAAGAAGAACGTATAAGGAGTTTTATCGCTCTTGATTTGGATGCGGCGACCAAGGATTTTCTGGAAGAGATGATAATGAGATGGAAAGAGTGTTATCCCCAGGCCAAATGGGTGCGGAAGGACCAGCTTCATGTTACCCTTGCTTTTTTCCCGGCTCTTCCAGTAAGGTGCACAAAGGATATAAAAAGTATTTTGGAAGATTTGGGTGCTCATTTTTCTTCTTTTTATTCTGATTTGAGAAGAATAGGAGTTTTTCCTTCCTGGAATAGAGTTCGAGTGCTCTGGGTGGGCTTTGATGAGGATGGAGAAGAGAGAACGAAACGAATTGGTGCAGTGCTCCTCCAGAACTTGAAGGCAGCAAAGATGGCAACTGAAGACAAAAAAGAGCTAATACCACATGTTACCCTGGCGAGATTGCACCATCCAGTATGTTTTTCTCCCTCAGATTGGAAAATCGAAAACCCTCTGGTTGCTGCGATTCAAAGGATCGTCTTGTTCCAAAGCACGCTCACTCCGCAGGGGCCAATTTATCGGGAACTTTTTGCTTTTGATTTAAAGGGGTGAATGGGATGGGTGAAGAAAAAAACGTTCGAACGGAGCGAGAGGCCACTTTACAACAGGCAATTGGCCTTATAGAGAGGAAGTACGGCCGAGGAGCAATCATGTTTCTTTCCCAGAACGTGTTGGTGACGGATGTGGAAGTAATCAAGACTGGATCCATTCTCCTGAATATTGCCTTAGGGGTGGGAGGGCTTCCCCGGGGTCGGATTGTGGAAATCTTCGGTCCTGAAGCATCGGGGAAGACAACCATTGCTCTGCACGTCATCGCGGAAGCGCAGAAAAAAGGAGGAGTTGCCGTCTTTATTGACGCTGAACATGCCCTTGATCCAACCTATGCTGGCAAAATTGGAGTCCAGATCGACAAACTCCTTATCTCCCAGCCTGGTACCGCTGAGGAAGCTCTGGACATCATTGATGCCCTGGTGCGCAGTGGTAGTATTGATGTGGTGGTACTCGATTCGGTTGCTGCACTGGTTCCGAGCGCTGAACTTGATGGAAACATTGGTGAGCCATCGGTTGGTTTGCAGGCCCGCTTGATGTCTCAGGCTTTGAGAAGATTGACCGGGTATATCAGTAAGACCAAAACTGTGGTGATCTTTGTGAACCAGTTACGAGAGAAAATTGGTAACATGTACGGGCCTTCAGAGACCACTCCCGGAGGCAGGGCGCTTAAGTTTTACGCTACAGTGCGGCTGGACGTAAGAAAAAAGGATTTTATCAAGATAGGAAGCAGTGATGAAATCATCGGAGCGAAAACCAAGGTACGAGTGGTAAAGAATAAATTGGCTTCACCCTTTAAGGAGGCGGAACTGGAAGTAATTTATGGTGAAGGTGTATCGAGGGAGGGAGAAATCCTGACTCTTGGAGAAATGGCTGGGATATTGAAGAAGTCGGGAAGCTGGTTTTCCTTCGGAGAGTACCGCTTAGGTCAGGGAAGGGATGCGGTGCGGCAATTTTTGAAAGAAAACCCTGAAGTGAGTGAAAAAATGGTATTTGCGGCTCTGGAAAAGCTGAATATTGACCCCAAGGTTGCTCTGGGTTGAGATGGACAAAATACTCCAAAAATGCTGGCGATATCTCAATAGAAAGATGTATACGGTGCAGGAACTTTCCACAAAGTTACGTCAGGATGGTTTTGAGGAGAGGGAGATAGAAGAGGCGATTGCATTTCTTCAAGAGAAGGGTTATCTCAACGACGCAGAATACGTGAAGGTGTATCTGGAAGGTCGAAGGAGCCGGCCCAAAGGATATTTAGCCATCGCTGATGAGTTGCAACGGAAGGGTGTGGGGTGGCCGTATTTGCACTCCCTGCGGGAAGATTTTTATCCTCTTGAGGCGGAAATCGAGGATGCTCTGCGATTACTCCAGGCGGGTAAAGAGCGTGGAGAGGACGAGGTGAAAATCAAGAGAAAGTTATTGCGAAAAGGCTTTACCTGGGAGGCCATTGAAAGGGCTTGGAGCCGGTTAGAAGGCTCTTCGTATTCTTGACTTGGGTTGGGGGTACGATTAGAATATTCTTTAGCTTTGTAGTAAGAGTGAACATTGAAAAGTGAATAAGGGGTGAATCCAGACATGGAGTTTATATATATCCTGTTAGGAGTTGCGGTAGGGTTTGGGGTAGGTGTAGTATGGATCACGCTACAGAATCGGCAAAAAAAAGAGGATGCGCAAGATAAGGCGCGGGAGATTGTTGAAGAAGCATGTCGACAGGCAGAGAATCTAAAAAAAGAAGCGCTCCTGGTAGCAAAAGAAGAGATTCTGAGAGAGAAACAAAACCTTGAAGAAGAAATTCAGCATAAACGAAAAGAGTTGCAAAATCTTGAGTCTCGCTTATTGCGCAGAGAAGAAATGCTGGAACGGAGATTGGATCAGCTGGAACGTTCCGAAAACGCTCTACGTCGTACTCAGGAGGAAGTAGAAAGAGTCCGTAAGGAAGTTGAAACCATGAAAGCTCGAGAAATACAGGAGCTGTCAAGGATTGCTGGTCTTTCTCTGGAAGAAGCTCGGGAAGAGCTCTTGCAAAGGATTGAGAAAACTCTGGAGTACGAAGTGGGCTTGAAGATTAAAGAAGCCGAAGAACGAGCCAAAAAAGAATCGGAAAAAGTGGCACGGGAGATTGTGGTGCAGAGTATTCAGCGTTATGCTGCGGATTTTACAGTAGAAAATACTGTTTCGGTGATTGGTTTGCCAAATGACGAAATGAAAGGAAGAATCATCGGAAGAGAAGGACGGAACATTAGAACCTTCGAAATGATTACTGGAGTAGATTTGATCATTGATGATACTCCTGAGGCGGTCATCATCTCATGTTTTGACCCGATCCGGCGAGAAATTGCACGCATTGCTCTGGAGAAGCTTATTGTTGATGGTCGTATTCATCCGGCTCGGATTGAGGAATTGATTGAGAAAGCCAAAGCCCAGGTGGAAGAGAAAATCCTTCAAGAGGGAGAGCAAGCCCTCTTTGATACTGGAATTAAGGGGATTAACTCTGAACTGGTACATTTACTGGGAAAGCTGTACTTCCGTACCAGTTATGGACAAAACGTATTGCAACATTCGAAGGAGGTAGCCCATTTTGCTGGATTAATGGCCTGGGAGTTGGGGCTAAATGCGACTGTTGCCAAAAGAGCGGGGTTACTGCACGATATTGGTAAAGCTTTGGATCACGAGGTTGAAGGACCTCATGCGGAAATTGGAGCGAAGCTGGTTGGCAAGTACGGCGAAAAATGGGAAATTGTCCATGCCATTGAGGCGCATCATGGTGATGTAGAACCAGCGACCATTGAAGCCGTCCTGGTCCAAGCTGCTGATGCCATCTCCGCTTCTCGACCGGGAGCCAGGAGAGAAAGTCTTGAGGCATACATCAAGAGGTTGGAAAGGTTGGAAAAAATTGCTGACTCTTTCGATGGAGTAGAGAAATCCTACGCCATTCAGGCTGGAAGAGAAGTTCGAATTATTGTTAAGCCTGACAAAATTGATGACGCCGGCGCCGCGAAGCTGGCCCGAGAGATTTCCAAGAGAATCGAGGATGAGTTGGAATATCCTGGCCAAATTAAAGTTACAGTAGTCCGAGAAACCAGAGCTGTGGGATATGCGAAATAAGGGTAGGAGGAGAGTTGCTTGAAATTTTTGCTCGTCGGTGACGTGGTTGGTAAACCTGGAAGAAGGGTTCTACGTGCGCAACTATCGAAGGTAAAACAGATGTTTAACGTGGATGCTATTGTGGTCAACGGAGAGAATGCAGCCGGAGGTCTGGGGATTACTCCGGAGGTCTGTAACGAGATCCTTGCTTTGGGTGTCGATGTGGTGACTACTGGAAACCACGTCTGGGATAAAAAAGAAATTCTGGGGTATATTGGTGAACAACCTCGCCTGTTGCGACCGCTTAACTACCCTGAGGGGGTTCCAGGAAGAGGGTCGGCAATTTTTGAATCAAAGGGCCAAAAATGGGCAGTGATTAACCTCAGCGGCAGAGTTTTTATGTCACCCTTAGATTGTCCTTTTCAGAGAGCGTGCAAGGAAGTTGAACACCTGAAGCAATTTACCACGATCATTCTCGTTGATTTTCATGCCGAGGCTTCTTCAGAGAAGGTGGCTATGGGATGGTTTCTGGATGGGAAAGTTTCTTGCGTTTTTGGTACTCATACTCATGTAGTTACGGCTGACGAAAGAGTTCTTCCTCAGGGAACCGCTTATATTACCGATATTGGAATGACCGGGGCGCAGGACTCGGTGATTGGGATAGAAACAGGTGAGATCATAGGCAGGTTCCTCACTCAAATGCCTTTCCGGTATAAGGTGGCGAAACACAATCTGAGACTCAATGGCGTTGTGGTGGATGTTGACGATGATACAGGGAAAGCTCGGGATATATTCCGTATTTCTATTCCATTCGAAGATGAGATTTGAGTACAAGGAGGAATAAAGCATGGATATTTTAAAAGTATCTTCGAAATCGAATCCGAACGCTGTCGCTGGTGCTCTGGCAGGAGCAATTAGGGAAAAGGGTGTAGCAGAAATACAGGCAGTAGGGGCAGGAGCAGTGAATCAGGCGATCAAAGCAATAGCCATTGCCAGAGGATATGTGGCGCCAAGTGGCATTGACCTCGTATGTATTCCTGCCTTTACTGACATCACCATTGATGGGGAAGAGAGAACTGCCATAAAATTGATTGTTAAGCCTCGTAACGATTAGAGTTTTGGCCTATTGAGAAAGCCTGCTTTGAAAGCAGGCTTTTTTGCTTTTTGAGTGAACTGGAATAAAGGTAAAAGTGCGTCGTTTTTGAAATATGATGGATAGAAATGTTTCTTTTCGGGTTATTACTTTTGGTTGTCAGATGAATAAGAGTCGTTCTGAGCATCTCTCTTATCTCTTTTCCCAGAGTGGTTTTGTTGCTGCTTCCCGTCCCGAGGAAGCAGACATCCTTATTTTTAACACTTGCGCTGTTCGGGAACACGCCGTAGAACGAGCGGTAAATGCCATGAATCAGATGGTTACAAACATTGTCTCTCGAAAAGGGAAAGCACCGGTAGTGGTAGTCTGTGGATGCATGAGTGAACTCCTTCGGGAAAAGCTTATGCAGAAAATACCTCTGGCAAAGCTTTTGGCTGGAACTCAGAGATGGGATGTGATTCCTTCCTTGCTTCGAGAAAACCTTGATAAGGAGGGACAGATTTGCTTTTTTGATAGCGAAGAACCTGCTCCGTTTTTGGAGAGTGGATATATCCGGGAATCTCGGACGTTTGCTTATCTTCCCATTACCTATGGATGTGATAACTTTTGTAGTTACTGTGTCGTACCCTATGTAACGGGGAGGCAAAGAAGTAAGCCTGGAAATCTGGTATTGGAAGAATTGGGGAATATTCTTCAAGAAGGTTTCCCAGAGGTCATTCTTCTGGGCCAAAACGTGAATAGTTACGGGAAAGACTTAAGGGTGCCACATACCTTCGAGCATCTGCTGGATGATATTGAACGACTTTTTGGGAAAGAGGAAATCTGGGTTCGATTTATCACTTCACACCCTAAGGATATGCGGAAAAGCATTATCGAAAGAGTCCAGGGAAGTGCTATCTTTTGCCCTTATTTTCATTTGCCTCTTCAGGCCGGTTCGGATCGGATTCTATCTTTGATGAATAGAGGCTACACCCAGCGTG
This sequence comes from Atribacterota bacterium, assembly GCA_039638595.1. Taxonomy (NCBI): domain Bacteria; kingdom Pseudomonadati; phylum Atribacterota; class Atribacteria; order Atribacterales; family Candidatus Caldatribacteriaceae; genus Candidatus Profundicultor; species Candidatus Profundicultor thermophilus. The sequence goes on along the minus strand of JBDIWM010000005.1, from coordinate 19,021 downwards.
ATTACCTTAAAATGGCCGATTTGATTCGAAATAGTTTCCCTGACGTTGGTATTGGTACCGATATCATCGTTGGTTTTCCGGGAGAGACCGAAAAGGACTTTCGGGAAACGTTAAAGGTAGTGGAGGCGATTCAGTTTGACATTGCTTATACCTATATCTATTCGCCGCGGCCTCTCACCGCTTCTGCCCGCCTTTGGGACGACGTTCCCCAAAGGACCAAAGAGGAGCGGCTAAGAACGCTAAATGCTCTTTTGCGTGAAATCTATCTTCGTAAAATTGAGAAAAGACTTGGTACCACTGTCGAAGTGCTGGTGGAAAAAGAAGAGGATGTGTACTATGTGGCTCATACTCGAAGCAACCTGCGAGTACACTTGAAAAAGAACGGAGGAGTGCGACCAGGTAGGCAGATGGTGGTGCGACTCCAGTCGTTACAAGGAACAAAGGTAGAGGGGGAGGTTACCACTCCAGCTCTATGATGGGAGGTAAGCTGGTTTGCCTTGTTGGTCCAACCGGAAGTGGGAAGACGAGCTTATCTCTGGTTTTAGCTGAGAAACTCAAAAACGTTGAATTGATTTATGCTGATTCTTTGGCGGTCTATAAGTACCTCGATGTCGGTACCGATAAGCCTTCTCTGGAGTCCCGTAGGGCCGTTCACCACCATTTGGTTGATTTCCTTGATCCCAGAGAACGGTGGAGCGCTTTTGACTTTAAAAGAGAGGTTATCTGGCTTTTTCATGAGATGATAGGGAGGAAAGTTTTCCCTATTGTTACTGGGGGTACTGCTTTTTATCTTCGTACCCTTTGGCAGACGCCTTTCCGTGAAGGAGCGTCTCCAGACTGGAGGGTACGTGCTTGGCTTTCCCGGCTGCGTAGTGAACAAATTTTTGCTTTGTTGAACGATGTTGATCCGGTTCGGGCCCGGAAGGTGGGAAAAAGTGATCGTCAGCGACTCATTCGCGCCTGGGAAATCATCTACCAAACCGGTCATCTCCCTTCTGAGAAAAAGAAGAACTCTTCTCCCATTTTTGTCCCACTTCTCTTTGGTATCGCTTGGGAAAAGGAGACCTTAAGGAGAAGGATTGCTGAACGGGTGGAAACGATGTTTCGAAAAGGAATTGTTGAAGAAGTGAAAAAACTCTTTGATATGGGATATACTTTCCCCATACCGGCACTCGATAATTTTACCTATTTTCCCGTGGTTCAACTCATTCACGGTGTAATTTCGCTCGAAGAGGCTAAGGAACGAATTAAAAAAGGGACCTTCCTTTTAGCCAAAAGACAGATGAATTGGTTCAAAAAGTGGCCAGTGGTGTGGTTTTCTGGAGACAATATGTCTTGGGAACAAATGGCAAGGAACATTTATCAATTTTTGAAAAAAGAGGGGGTGGTAGAGTGAATGAAAAGGAAAATCAAAAACAGGAACCGGGAAAAATACGGGATTTAGGTTTCTATTTTTTGAACCTTCTTTCGGCAAAAGCTTGGCAGTACCTGGGGTTGATGGTCCATCCTGAGAATGGAAAAATACAGGTTGATTTGGAAGAAGCTCGTAAGGCGATTGACCTCTATTCGGTGGTGCTCGAAAGCATTAAAAAGGATCTGGTGAAAGATGAACTGCGAGAGCTGGAGCTACATCTTTCCAACCTGCAACTGAATTTCGTGGAGAAGATGAAAGAACTGGCTCGGGGTTAATAAAAGATGACTCGTTTTCGAGTGGGGATCATCGGTATCGGGAGTATGGGGCTTTTGCACCAGCAGGCACTCTCTAAGCTGGGTATCGATGTAATGGCAGTGATGAGCCGTCAGCAAGAGAAAGGACGAGCCATCGCACAACGGATAGGGGCTACCTACTGCCGGAGTATTCATGAACTGGTGCAAACCGGGGTGGATGTGGTTCTTGTGGCCACTCCCACGGTAAGTCACGCTCAAATTTTGCTTGAGCTTATTGAGGAAGGCGTAAGGAATATTTTCTGCGAAAAACCTCTGGTCAGAACACTCGAAGAAACAGAAAAAATACAGGAAATCTGCAAAAAAGAGCGGATCCGATTGGGAATTGGCTATAAAATGCGGTTTGAATCGGGTTTTCGAATGGCAAAAGAGATGGTTGCGAGGGGAATAATCGGTCCTCTACAGTTTTTGGCTTTCGACTATTTTCAGACGACCCCTCCTCAGCCGTGGTACTTAGAAAGTGGTGTTGTCCATGAAATTCTCTCTCATGTGATAGACCTAGGTAACTGGCTTGTCGCGGGGAGTCCCTTAGAGGTATTCTGCAAGACACAGAATTTTCAGAAAGGAACCATGGAGGACCGGGCATATCTTGTCCTCCATTACTCCAGTGGGGTGGTGGCAACCATCCACGGGGGGTGGCTGGGTGGATATCCAGAGTTCCCGGGAAAACAGAGGCGCAATATTTGTTTTCAGCTGGTTGGAGAGGGAGGGTATATCGCGGGTATCAGAGGATTGAAGCTGTTTGTGTGTCGGGATGGAGAAGAAAAAATCCTCGAAGTCCATCTCGCCGATGCTGTAGTTGAGGAACTCCGGGGTTTTTTTGACGCCCTTGACCAGGGTCAACCTCCTCCGGTAGGACTTCGAGAGGGTGTTTTCGTACAGGCCATAATCGAAGCAGCACTCCGATCAGCGGCAAGTGGCAAAATGGAGAGGGTTTTACCTCTTTGGGAGTATGGAGATTGAATCAAAAACCATGATTTCTTCGGAAATAGACTTTCTTCCTTCTACTGGGTTTCTTCCAAGAGCTGCCATTCGGCATACCCCTCTTTTCGCATCAGTACCCTTTGTCCCACCAGAACTACTTTTGTAATGGAGGGATGCGTCTTCACCGTAGTATAGGCTCGAAGGAGATTGGCGATGGTTGCTTCCTGGAAAACGAGTTCCGTCCCATCGTTGAGGAGAATTGCGGTACGTATGTGGTGATGATTTTCAGGTATGGTGACGATGATTTTTTGAACTTCTTCATTACGGATTGTTCGGCTGGACATGGGCATATTTGCTCCTTTTTCACTGTTTTTATTATTGATTATTTAATCATATCTGAACGAGAGTAAAAAGTGTATACCAAACTTCTTCAGTGGTTTCATAAAGAAGGACGGGCACTTCCCTGGAGGGAAGATTACTCCCCCTACAGCGTGTGGGTTGCTGAGACTATGCTCTGCCAGACTCAGGTTGAACGGGTCATCCCCCGTTACCTTCTCTGGATGCAGTATTTTCCAGATGTTTTCACTCTTTCCAAGGTTCCTCTGGAAGAACTATTAAGGGTCTGGGAAGGCTTGGGATACTATACTCGACCTCGGTACATGCACGAGACGGCTAAAGAGTTGGTGAAAAAATTCGAGGGAAAATTTCCTGAAGAGTACAATGCGCTCTGCAAACTTCCAGGAGTTGGACGCTATACCGCCTGCGCGATTTTAAGTATTGCTTACAATCAACCATATCCAGCAATCGATGGGAATGCAATACGGGTTTTTGCCCGTATCTTAGACCTTTCTCTTCCTGTAGAAACCAAAAAAGCTCAAACGGCGATTTTCGATTTTGGGGCTTCTCTGGTTCAAAAAGGAGAGGCGCGTCTTGTGAATCAGGCAATTATGGATTTGGGGGCTATGGTCTGTGTTCCCCGTAAGCCTCGCTGTGTGCTCTGTCCGGTGAAGGAAGAGTGTTTCGCTTTTCAGCGGAACACTCAATGTATAAGACCGGTTCGTCGAGCACGCACTCGTGAAACTGTGGAAGCCGTGATTGTTTTCTACCATCGAGATGGTCAGGTACTTGTTCGAAAACGTCCTGAAAAAGGGTTTTTTGGTGGTTTATGGGAGTTTCCCTGGCAGGAGAACGCCTCCTTGGATGAATTGATTTTCAAGCATGGTTTAAGTTCTGGTTCTGTTCCAGAATGGGTAGGAGAGATTGACCATGGGTACTGTAATCGCCAGGTGAAGGCCCGGATATTTTTCATCGATGTGAACGGGTGGCCTCTTTCTTTGGGGGGTTATGTTTGGAAACACATCGACCACCTTGAGCAATACCCTTTTTCATCATTCCATCGCAAGGCGTTCAGGCTTTTTCAAAAATTTATTATGGGAAAGCGGGGGATGAATACGTGATGCGGATTGAGCGATGGTTTACTTTTTTCTGTCTTTTGGTTTTTTCTCTGATGGTGATCCAGGAAGGGCGGGCTCAGGAGCAAGTGTCACCTTTTGAAAATGGTCGATTTTGGAGGAGTGACAGCGGTTCTTTACATTATCAGATATGGTTTCCACCCTTACCGAGGGGGAAAGTGCTCCTTATCCATGGCCTGGGCGGCTCAACATTTTCCTGGCGATTTGCTCCTTCTTTTCTGACGCAGGCAGGGTATGTGGTAGTGGCCATTGACCTTCCTGGTTTTGGCTACAGTGAAAGGGTGGTAGGGAAGGTTCATGAGTCCGAAAATCGGGCGCGTTTGCTTTTAGACTTTCTGCACGCTCTGGATCGTGAAGTCATTCCCAAGTCGGTTGCAAATGAAAAGTGGCATCTTGTTGGTCATTCCATGGGAGGCAGTACGGCTTTTCTAATGGCTATGGAAACACCGGAAAGATTTTATAGTGCGGTGCTCATTGATGCCGCCCTGGGAGCTCGTTCATTCCACCTTCTAAAAATCTTTACTTCCTTTCCCCTGACAAAGCAATGCTGGATTACCTTCATTCGCAATGTTTTTCTCTCTCGTTCGAACATTCGACGTAGTCTTTCTTCGGCGTATGGCCGAAAACCAACTGCTGAGGAGGTAGAAGGGTACTTCCGTCCACTACAGCGTAAAGGCACTGCTCGAAGCCTTCTGAGCTTAACGAATCAAGCATCTTTTTTAAGACTTTCCCCATTTCGCGGGAAACCTCATCCTCCTTTTTTACTCATATGGGGCGAAAAAGACCGCGTCATTCCCAGCAAGCAAGCAAAGAGATTTCAAAAGTTCTTTCCTGAAACCCCCCTTTATATTATTAAAGGTGCCTCGCATTGCCCCATGGAAACGCATCCCGAGGAGGTCTACTCTTTAATGGTTCAATTCTTTAGCACTCAGTGAGGGGGAGATGTTCGAAAATGGCTCGAATTGTAGCCAGTGATTCAGGAATTGGCTCTTTCACAATGCAGGTTATGACTTGACGGCCACGGTTCTGGAGGGCCTCGCGGTCTCCAAAAGCCTGGGCTTTTTTCAAAAAGTCGAAATCGAAAGGTTCCCCTGGAATGGGAAGTGGTGAAGGGTTTTCGCTCAGGAACTGAATGAAAATTCCTTTTCCGTCATCACCTTTATGGAGTTGCCCGGTTGAGTGGAGGAAACGGGGGCCGAACCCTACGGTCACTGCACGGCGTATACGGTCTCTGAGGGTAGAAGCAATTTTCCAGAGTTCATCTTCAATCTGTTTTCGGTAGGGGAGGAAGGCTTGAAGGGCAATATAGCCATTTTGAGGAAGCTGCAGGAAAAGGTTAAAAAAAGCTTCCTGAGGTGACGAGGCGGAATGATCAGGAATGACCGTAATCGCTTCGTTGAGGAGAAGCGCACCCCTATCAGGTAGTGTCTGGGTGTTATGAATTCTCTTCTTGGTGAGTATTTTTGTTTCTTCCACGTTGGGCTGATCAAAGGGGTTGATTCCTAAAAAGTAACCGGCAACGGCTGTGGCAAATTCCCACAGAAACATCTGTTCTCCCAGGGTGTGCGGATCAGGTAATTCGGCATGGAAAAAAGGACAATTTGCCTTACGCATTTCTTGTGAAAGTTGTTCCATAAAAGGATTCTGAGTATCGCCAATCATTACAAACCATCGGTCTTCCCCATACTGGTGTATCGGGCAAGGAGCGTGTTCAATAACTGGGAGGATACCTTTTCCCTCTTTTCCAGTACTTTCGGCAATGAGTTGCTCAAGCCAATCTCCAAAACTTTTCCACTGCTGTGGGGAAAAGAAAAACGTAGGTTTGTTCTGGCCTTTTTCAGCCAGCACACCCATCATGCTTCCCAGAAGGGCTCCGTAGTTTTCTTCTAAAGAGAGATTTGGCAAACATTGTTGCATTCCTTCTTTCGCTGAATTGAGAAGGCGATGGAGATTAACTCCAGTTAGACTTGCTGGAACAAGACCAAAAAGAGAAAAGGCCGAGTAGCGTCCACCGATATTCGGGTTGTTGAGAAAAACTTTGCGGAAACGGTGCTGTTGTGCCAGGTCAACCAAGGGACTTCCAGGATCGGTGATAGCCACGAAGTATTGCCCGGCGCTTTCCCCACCTTTCCTTTGCACCAGAGCAAAAAAGTGGCGGAAAAGCATGAGCGTTTCTAAAGTGTTTCCCGACTTTGTGGAAACGATGTACAGGGTTTTTTTCTGGTTAGCAATCTGGGTGTAGCGGGAAATCGTTTCGGCATCGGTGGTATCAAGCACCAAAAGTTCGAGGGCATTACTCCTCCGTGGCAATACCCGGGCAAAGAGTTCCGGAGCGAGACTTGACCCTCCCATGCCCAGCAAAAAAGCCTGTTGAAATCCTTCCTGATGGAGTTCAAGAGCAAATTCCTGTAATGTTCCTATTTGGGGTTCGATTTCCTCCACAATTGTAAGCCAGTCAAGACGATTGTGGATTTCCTGAGGGTCTTTTTTCCACACAGTGTGATCTTTTTGCCAGATGCGTTCGATGATTTTTCCCTTGGCAAGATTTTCAAGTGCTGTTTTGATACTCTCTTCCGCAGTTCCCAAAAAAACATTGATATTGCTTTTCACCGTTGTTCCTCCTGTTTTATATGTTGAGGTATAAAAATATTATCACAGAGGGGCAGCAAGAGTGAATGATATATGGACATCTCTTGAAGGAGAGAAGGTGTTTTGAGTAGGTGGACACGATTCTTTTTGGAAATCTTCGTTGACACTCGGGTAAAAACAATATATTATTCCCAAAAAAAGGGGGATTTGTGACATGAAAAAGTGGCTTATCTTCATTCTAGTCTTTTCCCTTGCATGTGTTTTTGGAAGTGGGTCTGTTTTCGCTTCCACGCTTGATGATATTAAGGTCCGGGGAAAATTGATCATCGGTACCGATGCAACCTATCCTCCCATGGAATTTCATGATGAAAAGGGGGACATTGTGGGGTTTGACATTGATCTGGGAAGGGCTATTGCTCGAGAGCTGGGGGTGGAGGCGGAATTCATCGACACCGCCTGGGATGGAATTTTCCCTGCACTCGATGCTAAAAAGTTTGATATTATCATGTCTTCGACTTCCATTACTGAGGAACGATTGAAATCGAAAGCCATGAGCGATCCCTATTACGTAACTTCCCAGGCTATCGCCGTCAAGAAGGGTAAAGAATCCATTAAAGGGCCGGAAGACCTGGTGGGGAAAGTGGTGGCAGTCCAAATTGGAACCACAGGAGACCTGGCAGTGAGTGAAATCGAAGGAGTAGAAGTAAAGCGGTTTGATACCATTGACAAGGCTTACATGGAAGTTATGAATGGAAGGGCGGACGCTGTGGTTAACGACCTATCCGAAGTTTCCTACCGGATGAAGATTCTCCCGGATATGGAAATTGTAGCCACTTTTCGAGAAGGAGAAGAAAAATATGGGGTAACGTTGCGCAAAGATGATACCGAACTTTTAGCAGCTATTAATCAGGCATTACAGAAAATTAGAGAGTCCGGTGAGTACGACGAAATCTACAGGAAATGGTTTGGAGAAGTTAAAAGGTAAAGGAGAGGTTCCATTTGAATTTTGACGCATTAGCTCTCTATAGAGCGCTTCCTTCCTTATTTTGGGGGGCAACGGTTACGCTTCGGGTTACTGTGCTTTCCATCGTAATAGGACTCGTTATTGGTGTCTTGGCTGGTTTGGCGAGAGTGTGGCCCAATGCGTTTTTGAGAGCCATTTCTTCGGTATATATTGAGCTGGTAAGGGGAACACCGCTTCTGGTGCAGATTTTCCTGGTTTATTTTGGTTTACCGGCTCTTGGGTTAAATCTTGACCCCTTTGTGGCCGGCATTATTGCTATGGGTATCAACAGTGGTGCCTATGTGGGTGAGATTGTACGAGGTGGAATTGAGTCGATTGCCCAGGGACAGATGGAAGCAGCGCTGTCCCTAGGGATGACCTGGTGGCAGGCAATGTACCATGTGATACTCCCTCAGGCTTTTGTACGCATTCTTCCCCCCCTGGGGAACGAGTTTATTGCCCTGCTTAAGGATTCATCCCTCGTTTCGACCATCGCGATTGCTGAGCTCACCAGAACTGGTCAGATTATCATTACCAGAACTTTTAAGTCCTTTGAGATCTGGAGTGGTGTGGCTTTATTTTATTTTGTCATGACGTATGCGATCTCCCGGGTAGTCAAGTATTCAGAAGGAAGGTTACGTTATAGTGAGTGAGTGGATTATTGATGTAAGGGATCTCAATAAATATTTTGGAAAACATCACGTGCTCAAGGACATTAATCTCAAGGTTCGTTTTGGTGAAGTGGTGGCGATCATAGGAGCTTCAGGTTCGGGAAAAAGCACCTTTTTGCGATGCCTGAATGGGTTGGAATCGATTCAGGGTGGAGAAATTATCGTTGATGGGGTAACCGTCAACGGTAAAAATACCAACCTTCATAAATTACGGCAATCAATTGGCATGATTTTTCAGAATTTTAATCTTTTTCCTCATATGACGGTCATGGAAAATATTGTACTGGCTCCTCAAAAGGTGAAAAGAGTACCTCGAAAAGAAGCTGAAGCCATTGCATTGAATTTCCTGAGTAAGGTGGGACTCGAAGACAAAGCGTATGCGTATCCCTCTCAATTGTCCGGTGGACAGAAGCAAAGAGTTGCTATTGCCCGGTCTTTGGCGATGAATCCTAAGGTGATGATGTTTGACGAACCCACTTCTGCCTTAGACCCCGAAACGGTCAACGATGTACTGGATGTCATGAAAGAACTGGCTAAGGAGGGTATGACCATGATCGTTGTGACGCACGAGATGGGGTTTGCAAAAGAGGTTTCTCACCGGGTGATTTACCTTGATGAGGGGAAAATCGTGGAAGAAGGTACCCCCGAGGAGATTTTTTACCGTCCAAAAAGTCCCAGAACGAGGGCTTTTTTGGGTAAAGTTATCAATATTTGAGGTCAAGCATAATGAACGAGAAAAAAACGGTCCACATTGGCGTCATTGGTTTCGGTACGGTGGGAGCGGGGACCCTAAAAGTTCTGTGGGAGCGCAAACCAGAAATTGAGCAAGAGTTAGGGGTAACCATTCAGGTAAAGCGAGTGGTTGATAAAGACTGGATTCGAGAGCGGAATATGGTTCTTCCACCGGAGATGAAGGGAAACGATCCCTTGGAAGTGATTACGGATCCGGAAATTGAGATCGTTGTTGAAGCCATTGGTGGTGTTTCACCGGCGTTTGAAATTGTTGCTCAGGCTTTACAGCATGGGAAAAGTGTGGTGACACCGAACAAAGAGCTTATTGCTAAAAAGGGTAGAGAGCTTCTGGAAATCGCCGGGGAGATGGAAACAGACCTTTTTTTTGAGGGAGCTGTGGGTGGGGGTATTCCCATTATTCACGCGCTCAAGGAACAGTTGGTTGGAGATGAAATTGAGGAAGTAATTGGTATTGTTAACGGAACCACGAATTTTATCCTTTCGGAAATGTCTCTTTATAAATCTTCGTACCAAAATGCTCTTTATGAAGCTCAAAAAAGAGGGTACGCCGAGCCTGTGCCAACCATGGATGTGGAAGCTTTCGATGCCGCGTATAAAATTGCCATTCTGGCCTCCCTTTGCTTTCACACTAAGGTGGATGTGGAAAAGGTGTTTCGGGAAGGCATTACTCGGTTGATTCCGGAGGATATCGATTTTGCTAATGAGCTCGGTTTTGCAGTCAAGCTCCTTGCCATTTCCAAGAAAATAGATGGACAGCTTGAGCTTCGAGTTCATCCGGTACTTTTACCACTTGAGCACCCCCTGGCTACCGTGAATGGTGTGGAAAATGCCATCTACATCAAGTCAAAGACTCGGGCACTGACGTTTCGTGGACCCGGGGCTGGAGGGGAAGCAACAGGGAGTGCTTTGGTGGGAGATATCATTGAGGCTATTCGGAATATCCAGTTCCGGTGCAAAGGCAGAGTTGGATGTACCTGTACCTGTGAGCTAGAAGTTCGGTCCATCAATGAGCTTGTTACTCGATACTGCGTCCGAGTTTTGGCTCTGGATGTTCCCGGTGTTCTGGGTAAAATTGCGACGCAGTTTGGTGAAGCTGGGGTCAGTTTGCAGGCCGTGAAGCAACCGGTAAGTACTCCAGGAAGGTTGACCAATATCTATTTCCTGACTCATGATGTGGTTGAGGAAAAACTCCGTAATTCTCTGGAGAAGATTAAAAAGCTGGAAGTTGTACAGGATGTCTATGCAATTCGCGTGGAGCAGGGGAGTTAAACCTGAGGAAAGGGGTGATGGTTTGGAAAAAGAAAAAATGAAGACCTCTTTGACCTGTTTACGCTGTCAAAAGGATACACTCCATAGCGTGGTGTATCAGGGGGAAGTAATCCGTATCATACGATGTGAGGAGTGCGGTCTTGAGGTGAGTTTTGACCAAAAAAAGCTTCTTACGCTCTATGGAGAAGATTTACTCAAGAGAGTACTCACCAAACCTCGACGCCTTACTGAAGAATATGAAAAAGACCTCTTCTCCTTTTTCAGCAGTATTCCATTTCGGATTGTAACCAAGCCCTACCGAATTTTAAAAGAACTGGAATCGCTTCAGGATGATTAAATTACCGAACACAACCCTGGCAAAAAATACTTTCATTACCGCTGGCTTGTAATGTTTCTCCAGGTTTGAGAACGACGAATCGTTCCGTATCCCAGTTTCCCGAAAGAAGATCCCACAGAAGACGTGAATCTCCGTCGATACTCTCGTAATTCCATCCTAAAGCCTGGGCGCACTCTCTGGTGAAATCCTGATATTTTTGGTCGACAGGGAAGCCCCATTTGATGTATACTGCCCAGGAATATTCCCGCTGCCAGTTATTCTCTAACTGCATGAGATATTCGGCATTTTCTGGTCCATATTTATTGGCATAGGCTTGATAAATGAGTTTCCAGCGTTCTGGTCCTGGCTGGATGGAGTGTTCAATCCAGCCCGAGGAGTACCAGTAAACACCCCGGTGGATTTGGATGTACTGTTCGTACTTTTCCTTGGAGCCCAGAAGGAGCGTAATGCAATCATGGGCGCGAGGGATAACCAGGGGATATGATGGGGAATAAATGCCGTCCGTGCCGTTGCTGCACAATCCGTATACCAGGATAATGCCCTCATAGTCGTATCCATATTCAGTGCCAATTTCGGGATAAAAAAAAGTTTGCTTTTGAACCTGGTTTATTTTCTTTTGAAGGAATTCTCTAAGTTTTTGCGGGGTATTGTGAAGTCCAAAGGAAATAAACTCGACTTCGCAAAAGTTTTCTATTTGGGAACTCAAAAAGGAAAGCTCGCGACGAAACACTTGGCAGGCCAGGACCTTAAATCTTTTTTTCACCACACTGTGCATGGTTCATTCCTTTCTTAAGGTTTTTGTGGTTATTCTATGCTTTCGGTCATCCTTTGTAAAGTTTTCTCAGTACTTTCGGAATTATGGTCTTTCGATAATTCTTCTTGCGGCTCCTTTTTTTCTCTGCTACTCTAAGATGCGGCTGATATCTCGAAATGGAGGTGTGGATATGTTTCTCTGTGATTACCATGTGCATACTCCTCGCTGTGGTGATGCGGAGGGAGATTACGAAGAATACATAAAGGAAGCCCTTCAGAAGGGAATTACGGAAATTGGTTTTTCGGGTCACTCTCCTCAATATTTTCTGCCGAAGGAGGAGAGGAAAAGGGAGTCAGCGATTCCGGAAGAAGAATTGTCGCTGTACATTCAAGAGGTGGAAGAGCTCAAGGCAAAATACTGGGGAGCAATCACCATTCGTATCGGGTTAGAAGTAGATTTTGTTCCAGACAAAGAAAAGGAACTGGATGCTGTGGTTCATTTCTATTCCTGGGACTACTTACTCCTTTCTGTTCATTACCTGGATGGCTGGCCTTTTGATCATCCCAAATATATTGGACGTTATCAGGAAGAAAATATCAACGAAGTGTATCGGAGGTATTATCGAACCCTAAAAATGGGTGTTGAAACTGGTATTTTCGATGTGGTAGCTCATTTTGATCTTCCCAAAAAGTTTGGTTTTCTGGCAACGGAGGCCATTACGGAAGTTGAGGAAGTTTTACAATCCTGCCAAGAACATGACATGGTACTCGAAATAAACACCGCTGGTTTTTATAAACCTGTTGGTGAAATGTATCCTTCTTTTGCGATTCTAAAAAGAGCTAATGAAATTGGCTTGCAACTTTGCCTCGGTTCTGATGCGCACCGGCCCCATGAGGTAGGAAGGAGTTTTCATACTGCTTTGTCGTTGGCTCGAGATGCTGGTTTCCGAAACCTGGTTTCTTTTACAAAGCAAAAAAGGACCCTCTACCCCCTGTAGGTGAAGTATGCGTATGATCACCGCCATGGCGGTGTTGGTTGTTTTCGCACCTTTTATTTATCTCTTTCTTTTAAGAAGCAATCCTCAATCCTTTTGGGTGAGCAACTTTATCTGGATTCTCCTTTTGGCGATACTCGGTATTTTTTTGAGCAATACGTTTCAGCGAAGAGGGAGATGACAAGGAATTCAGAATATGGTATACTGAGTATGGCTTGGAGAAGAGGAGAAAGCCTTCCAGAATATATTCTGGAAGGCTTTTATTTTTGGAGGGAATGTATGGAAGGATTTTTGAAGACCTTGCGTCAATATCCCATCATTGGAGCTCTTCGGACCTCTTCACTTCCTACCGTGGGTGAGGCTGATCGTGCTCTCTGTCAGGTTTTTTTTCTTCTGGAAAGTAACGTTCTGGAAATAAGAGATGTCCTGTTACAGTTTGCCGAAGTACCTTATTTCCTTTTGCATATTGACCTTTTTGGGGGTATTGCTTCGGACGAGAGTGGCTTAATTTTTATTCGGGAAACGTTTCCTCTGGTAAAAGGCATTATTTCCACACGAACTCGGACCTTGACGCTAGCAAAAAAAGCTGGATTTATTTCCATTTTCCGATTGTTTTGTATCGACAGCGAGTCACTGAAAACTGGTTTCAAGATTGTCAAGGATGTGGCTCCTGATGCGGTGGAATTGTTGCCTGGGGTGATATTTCCCAAAATTAAGTCTTTCGTTCCTAAGGATACTTTTCCTCCCATTATTTGTGGAGGGTTTATACGAGAAATGAACGAAGCCAGGGAAATTTTACAGAATGGCGCAGTGGGAATTTCAACGAGTGCGAAAAATCTTTGGCGAATGAACCATATACAGTGGTGAGGAGTTCCCTTTGATGGAAAAGGTGTTTGATGTGATCATCATTGGTGGAGGTATTGTGGGATGTGCCGTGGCCTGGTATTTGTCGCATTTCGATTTGGAAGTTTTACTTTTAGAAAGAGAAAGTGATGTTTGTTGCGGAGTGAGTAAGGCAAACACTGGAATCATCCACTCTCAAAGTTACTGGACCCCTTACACCTTGAAGGGAGAACTCCATCTTCGGTCTCTGGCGCTTTTTCCTCAGGTAGAAGCAGAGCTCAGTCTTCATTTCCTCAAGACTGGTGCCTTGACTGTGGCGTTCACCAGAGAAGAGGCGGCTTTTCTGAGGATTCTCAAGGAAAGAGGTGCTATTCCGGGTGCCGAAATCATAGGACCTATGGAATCAAATGAGATCGAACCATCATTGAGTCCTCGCGTCTTTGCCTGTTACTACGACCCGGAAACAAGGGTTGTTTCTCCGTTCGCTATGACTCTAGCTCTGGCTGAGTTTGCTGCACTCAACGGGGTGTCCTTTGTCTTTGACGAAGAGGTTATGGAGTTTGAGGGTGGGGACAAATTCATTAAAGTTCTGGGAAGAAACGATTGTTATTTGGGGAGAAGAGTAGTCAATTGCACTGGTTTATCCGCAACGAAACTTGCCCAGAAAAGTCACGATGCTGTACCCTCTCATCGACTCTTCCGGGGGCAGTATTTCGTGCTCGATAGAGAGTGCGATTCGTTGGTCCGGCATGTTCTCTATCCTGTTCCTACGGTTGAGAGTAAAGGGATACTGGTTTCTCCGACTCCTGAGGGAAATATCTTGGTTGGTCCCAATTTTGAGCCTGTGGATGAAGAGGATACTGCGACCACATTTCAGGGGCTTAAAGAGGTTGAAGAGGGTGCTCGCAGATTGGTTCCCTCTTTGCCACTTGAGCAAACGATTACCACATTTTCAGGTTTGCGACCTACACTTCCAGAAAGAGATTTCCGTATTTTCTTCTCTTCCTCTTTTCCAGGTCTTTTACACCTTTGTGGTATTGAATCTCCTGGTATTACGGCTTCTTTAGGAATTGCCGAATACGTGGGGGAGAAATTGAAGGATTCTGGAATCACGTTGTGGGAGAAAAGGGTTTCTCCCCGAACGGCTTTTCCAGTTTTCAGAAATTGCAGTTTCGAAGAAAGAGAACGCCTGATTGTGGAAAATCCTGACTGGGGAAAAATTATCTGTCGTTGTGAAGAAGTCACTCTAGCTGAAGTAAAGCACGCCTTTTTCGGTCCTATTCCTGCTTCCACCCTCGATGGCCTCAAAAGAAGGGTACGGGTGATGGCCGGGCGGTGTCAGGGGGGATTTTGCGGAATGTATCTTCCCATCATTATGATGCAGGAACTTCATCGCGGGGTAAAAGAAATTTTGAAATCAGGAAGGGGTTCTTTCTATTTTTTAGGAAAGATTGAGGACGTGGTACAAGACAATGCCCAGACGTGTTGAAGCTCAAGTGGTGGTAATCGGTGGCGGCCCAGCAGGCATGGCAGCCGCACTGTCTTCTTTTGAGAATGGTGCACGGCCTGTGTTTCTTTTGGAGCGGGGAAAATACTTAGGAGGAATCCTCAATCAATGTATCCATACCGGCTTCGGGCTTCACTATTTTGGAGAAGAGTTGACTGGACCAGAATATGCTGAACACTTCGTTGAACAGTTGGAAAAGACTCAGGTCGAAATTTTTCTCGATACCACGGTTCTGGAGATAACTGAAGATAGAATCGTCAGAGCCGTGAATCCTGCAGGGGTTTGGGAGTTCTATGCGGAGAATGTGGTGCTGGGTATGGGATGTCGGGAACGTACCAGAGGAATGCTCCGTATCCCGGGTCACCGACCAGCGGGTGTTTTTACAGCTGGATTGGCACAATATCTGGTTAATGTGGAAGGATATCTTCCGGGGAAGGAAATTGTCATTCTGGGTTCTGGGGATATTGGGCTTATCATGGCTCGGAGATTGGCGCTCGAAGGAGCGTGCGTAAAAGCCGTGGTGGAAATCAAGCATTCACTCAGTGGACTGTTGCGGAATTATGTCCAGTGTCTCTTAGACTTTGATATTCCGCTTCTTCTCTCCCACACGGTTACCAAAATTTTAGGGAGAGATCGGGTAGAAGGTGTACTCATTAGTAGAGTCGATGACCGGGGTCAAATCGTTTCAGGAAGTGAGCAATACGTTGAGTGTGATACGGTGCTTCTTTCCGTAGGTCTCATTCCAGAAAATGATTTAAGCAAGAAGGCTGGTATTCCTCTTTGTCCTTTTACCGGTGGTCCGTTCGTCGACGAATATTTTTCCTGTGATAAAGCGGGGTTTTTTGCCTGTGGCAATGTGGTTGCAGTGTTTGACCTGGTGGATTATGTGACTATGGTTTCCACGATGGTGGGGAGAGCGATTCGTATTAACCCTTGGGAGAGAAAACCGGTACGTCATATGCTCGTGCCGGCTTCAGGGGTTTCTCATGTGATTCCTCAGCGGATTCGAGAAGGACGGGAGGGGTTTCTGTTCATACGATCCCAGCATGCTTTTCGTGACGCAGTTCTTTCGTTTTCTTTTGAAGGTAGGGAATTTCAAGCAGTGTCAGTTCCGCTTTGTTACCCCAGTGAAATGGTTAAAATGAACATGTGGGATATTTCCTGGCCGTCGGAGGAGGGTGAAATTCAGGTCAGTATCAGGGGGAAAAGAGTCCATGGAATCGGTTAAACTGATTTGTGTGGTTTGCCCACAAAGTTGCCATTTGGAAGGAATAAGAGAAGGCGATTCGTTGACCATTAGAGGTGGGTGTAAACGGGGGAAAGAATATGCCTACAGGGAAATCACTGCTCCTTGCCGGCTGGTAACGACCACCATACCCATCCGTGGTGGAGTAATCCCAAGACTTCCGGTTCGAACTTCTGCACCTTTCCCCAAAGGGAAAATCAGAGAACTGATGATTTTTCTCAAGTCCCTTGAGGTCCAGGCACCGATAAAAAGGGGTACGGTGATTGTGGAAAATCTTTTAGGAGAAAAAGGGGTTCATCTTTTAGCAACGAGAACCGTAGTCTCTAATGGAAAAATCTTAAGGAAGAGTTAGTGGTAATTTCAATTGCAACATCCCGATTTTCATCTTAACCATGGGAATGAGGTTCAGTTCTTCCTTTTCCTCCGCTAGCGCTAGAAGTTTTTCGTAGACTTTTATCGCTTCCACAACTTTGTTTTCTGCTTCATAGAGAGAACCGAGAAGATTCAATGCCGAGAGATTTTCCGGATCTTCTTCTAATATTTCTGCAATGGTGGCTTTCGATCGGTCAAGAAGTGCCAGCCGGAAGTACCACATGGCTTTCTCAAGGAGGAAATCGGATTTTCTGGAGTACAAGGATTCAACCTGTGCAAAGATCGCTTTTGCGTTTTCTTCCTTACCGAGTTTTTCGTAGATACACCCCATAATAACGTATGGAGTGGAACGTTCGGGAAAAAGAGTAATGGCTTCTTGACAGGCCTGAATGGCTTCCTCCCATTGTGCTTTGTCGATCCCCTGTTCAGCTCGACTCATGGCATTTAAGTAGTTCTGTTCTGCAGGAGGAAGACGGAAAACCAGGAAATAAAGGGAAAGTATGATTGCCACAGTAACTCCCGAGAACATCAGTCTCTTGCGAGCTTGTGCTCTTCTTTTTTGTTTTACTGTTTCATCGATCCACCACCACCATCGCTCTTTTGGGGGATTGTGTTTTTTTCTTTCTTCTTCTAAAGTTCTTTTACCGAGCATCCTGATGAAGAGGAAACATTGTTTTTCAAAGAGCGCATCAAAGTTTCCTACTCGGGTCTCTTCAGGGTCGACGAACGCTCCCTGAGAACGATAAAACGAGAGCCATTCTTCAATTCTGTCTCGTAAGCAGAGGAGCTCAACCTCTTTCCCTTTCTGATCCTTGAGATTGGCAACCCTTTTTACGTACTCTTCGATCCAGGATCGAACTTCATCAAGTTCCGGTATACCCTTCGATTTTTGCTTTTCCATGTCTTCATCACCTTATTCTATTGTATTGTTTTTCATTTTCTTTGCCAATCGTATGGCATATTCCATTTCTATCTCTTGGACCTACTTTGTGGTTCCAACCGGAGAAGGGGTTGAGAAGACCATCACGAATCATAAAGCATTTATTGGTTACCCTTTGAACAGGAACTATCTGGGAAATTTTGTGTTTTCGGGGGTTTGTAAAGTTTTGTGGGAGGACAGACTCATGCAATTGATTCTTCCTGTGCGCTGGACAACGTTTTCTTTGATAGCGCATTGCACGAACCTTACTCTACTTTGAGGAGTTTTTCGGCAGTTAATTCGTCAGTTATGATTGTCGTGATGAGTTTCCCGCGTAAGGCTCCCAAAATGGCAGAAAATTTCTTTTCTCCTCCTGCAACACCCACCACCTGGGAAATTTTCTTTAGATCAGCAATGGTCACGCCAATTCGCCGTTCATCAGCTCTGGAAGCCACTGGCTCACCAAGCTGGTTGTAGAAATTTCCGCAAATGTTCCCCACAGCCCCATGGTGCAGAAGTTCCTCTTTTTCATCTTCCTGAATGTCTCCAGTGTCCATAAGGGTAGAGGTCGGTTCTAAACCACCGATACCAACAAGAGCGACGTCCGCACGCCTTGCAAGGTCTAGCACCCGCCGGATACGTTCTTCACCTTCTATGGCTTTTTTGGTTTTCTCATCTCGGCAAAAAGCCGGAGCAAGCAGAAAAACCACATCACCCTCAAATGCATCGGCAATGCGCTGAGCCAATTCAATGGACATGACTTCTCCCTTCAGTTTTCCATATCCACCCATAATCTGGATGACCCGGAGACCAGGAATCAATCTTCTGGTGAGGAAATTGGTCATTTCATAAAGGGTTTTCCCGTATGCTACACCCAGAGTGGTATAGGGCTCCAGTTTGTTGACTAGAAAGTAAGCTGCCTCCTGGGCGATTCTTCTTGTAGCAAGATATTCTTCTCGGGCAAAAAGGCGGGCAATTTTGATTTCTTTTAACCCAAACTTTTGACACAGTTCTCCTTCCATTTGAGAGAGAGGAGAAAGGGATTCAGCAATTCTAATCTGGACGATTCCCTCTTCATAGGCTCGGTTAAGAAGGCGTGATACTTTCTGACGAGAAATACCCAGAGCTTCTCCCACCTGTTCTTGGGTAAGGTGCTGATAATAATATAGTCGTGCAACTTCTATCAAAAGTTCTCGCTGATTGAACCTTTTCAAGGCTTATCCTCCCTTGGAAAGACCCTCTTTGCTACTGTACCACAAGGCTGGACAGACGAAAAGCATAGGATAGAGATATATTTTAGGTCACCATTTCTTGAACGCCCCGAATAATGTCTTCCACCTGAGGCACCAGTTTTTTCTCCAGATTGGGATTGTACGGAGGTGGCATTTCTTCTCCGCCCAGTCGAATTACAGGAGCATCAAGGTAATCAAAGGCTTTTTCCATGATGAGTGCTGCGATTTCGGCACCAAAGGCACCGAACTTTGATGGTTCATAGATTATGATGGCTCTATTGGTTTTCCTAACTGATTGTAAAATGAGCTCTTCATCCAAAGGTCTCAGACTGCGCAAATCCAGAACTTCGGCTTCAATTCCCTGCTGAGCAAGAATCGTCGCTGCTTCTAAACTCCGTGAGACCATGATAG